>CAYOWM010000442.1:0-1520 GCA_964407635.1 uncultured Flavobacteriaceae bacterium | reverse complement strand
TTGGTTTTTTTATTTCTGTAGTAATTTTAGGTGTTTTTTTAATAGCTGTTTCTTCAACTTCTTTTTTAATTTCGGAAGGCTGTATTTTTGCATCTAACTTTTCTGTAACAAAAGTGTTTTTAAAAAATCCTGCAGGAATTATGAAGTTTTTAGATTTTTTTTTTTGCTTCGAATTACCAGAATTAAAAGTTAATGAAGCTAACTGCATCAAACAAAGTTCGATTAATAAACGCTGATTTTTACTAGCACGATAACTTAAATCACAGGTGTTTGCTAAATCAATTGCCTGAATTAAAAATCGCAAATCTGCTTGTTGCGATTGCTCTAAATATTGTTTTTTGGTTTTATCACCAACTTCTAATAAAGCAATCGTTGCCGTATCTTTTGCCACCAATAAATCTCTAAAATGCGAAGCTAAACCAATTATAAAATGATGTGCATCGAAACCTTTCGCTAAAATAGTATTGAAAGCAACTAAAATATTTGGAATATCATTTTTTAAAATTAAATTGGTAATATTAAAATAGACTTCGTAATCTAAAACGTTTAAATTTTCGGTAACGGCTTCTCTAGTTAAATTATTACCGCAAAAACTAACTACTCTGTCAAAAATAGATAAGGCATCTCGCAACGCACCATCTGCTTTTTGTGCTATTAAATGTAAGGCATCGTCCTCGGCAGTTATATTACCATCTTTTGCAATTTTATGCAAATGTTCTTTAATATCTAAAACGGTAATTCGTTTAAAATCAAAAATTTGACAACGAGATAAAATAGTCGGAATTATTTTATGTTTTTCGGTTGTTGCCAAAATAAAAATAGCATGTGCTGGAGGTTCTTCTAATGTTTTTAAAAAAGCATTAAAGGCATTTGAGGACAGCATATGTACCTCATCAATAATATAAACTTTATATTTTCCTGTTTGTGGTGGAATTCGTACTTGGTCAGTTAATTGTCTAATATCCTCAACCGAATTATTTGAAGCTGCATCTAATTCAAAAATATTAAAAGCGAAATCCTCCTCTTCGCTAATATTTTCCATACTCTCCTCGTTAATTCTTTTTGCTAAAATTCTAGCACAAGTAGTTTTTCCAACACCTCTTGGTCCTGTAAACAATAATGCTTGTGCAAGATGATTAGACTTAATAGCATTCTCTAAAGTATTGGTAATCGCTTGTTGTCCAACAACTTCATTAAATTGTTGCGGACGATATTTTCTAGCAGATACTATAAACTGTTCCATTTTTTCAATTAAGAATTCTAAAATTCAAATTTACTTATTTTTTTTAGGATTATGTAAAATACGTTAATAACTTATAAACAATATTTAATAAAAACGAATCCGATATAAAAGGCATCCCATTTTCTTGTGCATGTAAAATAATTAATCTAACTTTACAACAGATTTATATCACGATTAATATCGCTTTGGCGAAACTGCGGATATAAAAGCGTTAGCCACAATCACCAAAAAAAATCCGAAATAAGAAAATGACAACTGAAAAGAAAATATCTTTAGG
>CAYOWM010000441.1:0-1538 GCA_964407635.1 uncultured Flavobacteriaceae bacterium | reverse complement strand
TTTAGCTTGAATTTCTGATAAATCAAAGCGACTTTCAAGGTTTGTTCTAGCATCATCGGCATTTTTAGATGCACGAATAATTTTTATTACTTCGTCAATATTATCCGATGCTATGATAAGACCTTCTAATATATGTGCTCTAGCTTCTGCCTTAGCTAGTTCAAATTTTGTTCTGCGAACTACAACATCGTGTCTGTGTTCTACAAAATAATGAATTAATTCTTTTAAATTTAATAAACGAGGTCTGCCATTTACTAAACAGATGTTATTTACACTAAAAGAAGTTTGTAATGCTGTATATTTATACAGTTTATTTAAAACGATATTTGGAATAGCATCTCTTTTTAAAACAACAACAATTCGTCGTCCTAAACGGCTTGTTTCATCTTTAATTTGAGCAATTCCGTCTAGTTTTTTATCATTTACTAAAGAAACTATTTTTTGCTGTAAATCTGCACCGTTCACTTGATATGGAAGTTCGGTTACTACGATACACTCTCTACCTGCAATTTCTTCAAATTCGGTTTTTGCACGAATAACAATTCTACCACGACCTGTTAAAAAAGCATCTTTAACACCATCATAGCCATAAATTGTTCCTCCTGTAGGGAAATCTGGAGCTTTAATATGTTCCATTAGTTGCTCGATTTCAATATCGCGATTATCGATGTATGCAATTGTTCCATCTACTACTTCGGATAAATTATGTGGAGCCATATTGGTTGCCATACCAACTGCAATACCAGAAGCACCATTTACCAATAAACTAGGTATTCTTGTTGGTAAAACGGTTGGTTCTTGCAAAGTATCATCAAAATTTAAACGATGATCTACGGTGTCTTTTTCGATGTCTGCTAACATATCCTCGGATATTTTTCGCATTCTAACCTCTGTATAACGCATTGCTGCAGGACTATCACCGTCAGGAGAACCAAAATTCCCTTGTCCGTCAACCATTTCGTAACGCATACTCCAATCTTGAGCCATACGTACCATTGCATCGTAAACCGATGTGTCACCATGTGGATGGTACTTTCCTAAAACTTCTCCTACAACTCTAGCGGATTTTTTATGAGCTCCTGTAGCTTTAATTCCTAATTCGTGCATTCCAAATAGTACTCTACGGTGAACTGGCTTTAGACCATCTCGTACATCAGGTAATGCTCTTGAAACAATAACAGACATCGAATAATCGATATAAGCACTTTTCATTTCATCCTCAATATTAATAGGAATTATTTTTTCTCCTTCTGTCATAAATATTTTAAATTAAATTTTTATTCATTTTACAAGGATGCAATATACAATAAGTCTATATTTTGAGCACTATTTTTTAAAGAAAAAAGCAATGTTTTATTAACAATTTAAGCTATTTTTTAACAATATCCATATTTTTTTATAAATTGAATTTATACAAAAAAAATATGCAACAATAATACTGTATGTTGCATATTCCGTAATATATTGAGGAGTTTATAATTATTAGTTTAAGCTACAATTTCTAAATTTTCGTTTTTACGTTTTAGTTCTTTAAACAA
>CAYOWM010000440.1:0-1542 GCA_964407635.1 uncultured Flavobacteriaceae bacterium | reverse complement strand
ATAAAGGTTAATGAATTCTTGGTTAACTTTAATTACTTTAAATGATTTTGAATAATTTAATAAAAAAGAAATGGTTTCTTTTTTAGGGTTCCGTGATTTTTTTGAAGGATTTAATGAGTAGATTTTTGCCATTTAGTGTGTTTTAGTTACTTAATTACACACCTATAACGCAAAAAAAGTTATTTTATTATGCACTCAATATAATATTTTTTTCTTTTACCAATTTTCGCAAATTTATAAGTGCATAACGCATTCTACCTAAAGCAGTATTGATGCTAACATCCGTAGATTCGGATATTTCTTTAAAACTCATATCTTTAAATAGTCGCATTTCTAAAACTTCGCGTTGGTTTTTTGGTAACTCTATTACTAATTTTTTAATATCTGCGTAAATTTGTTCATTAATAAGTGCTGTTTCTGCATTTTCTGAAGCATCTGATAAAACCGAAAAGATATCAAATTCATCGGTGTTTTTAAATTTAGGCACTCGATTGTTTTTTCTGAAAAAATCAATACATAAATTATGTGCAATACGTAAAACCCAAGGTAAAAATTTACCTTCTTCGTTATATTTACCTCCTTTTAAAGTGTTTATTACTTTTATAAAGGTGTCTTGAAAGACATCTTCCGTAACATCTTTGTCTAAAACTTTACTGTATATATAGCCATATATGCGTTGTTTATGACGTAGAATTAATACTTCTAAAGCCTTTTCATTTCCGTTGATGTAATTAGATACCAATACAGCGTCTTGCAGTTTTCTTTTTTGCATAATTCTCCTTTTTTAGTTGTTGTATATTTTGTTTTAAAAAGTAGAATTATTCTATAGGCAAAAATTATTTTAAGTTACTGTAAAGGGCAAATATATATAATAATTAATTAATTTAACAAATTTTTTACAATATTTTTTTAATTCCATCGTGTAAATGTATGTTTTTTCAACTTTAATATTAGTAAAAATCCTGCAATTGCTCCTCCAACATGTGCAAAATGACCAATATTTGTTGTTCCGAATATGCCAAAAAAGATATCTCCTAATAATAATAGCGGAATAAAATAACGAGCTTCAATCATAATTGGTAAAAATAATAAGCCCATTTTTGCTCGTGGTTGTAGTACGCCAAATGCAACCATAACACCATATAAAGCACCAGAAGCTCCGACTAAATATTTAAAATATATAGTCATTAGTGTAATTAATTTGCCTTTTGAAATATTTTCTAAAATGGCATTACTTACTTCATTTGTTTCGATAATTTGCATAATCTCTTGTTTTGAAACGCCCATTTTTGTTAGTTCGTTATAAATAGCGTTAAATTGAATATAATCTATCGCTTGTGAAAAGAAAACTGCTCCTAATCCTGATACAAAATAAAGAATTAAAAACTTTTTTTGACCAATCATATTTTCCACAGCACTACCAAACATCCATAAACCAAGCATATTGAATAAAATGTGTATTTCGCCACCATGCATAAACATATGTGTAAGAATTTGCCAAGGTTTAAACAAATCATTTTTTACAAAGTGCATGGCAAAAAT
>CAYOWM010000439.1:0-1543 GCA_964407635.1 uncultured Flavobacteriaceae bacterium | reverse complement strand
CAATTACTCAAAATCAAATTGTATGGAAGCTAAATTAATAAGTCAAAAAATTAATATTGTTTTGTTTGTGTTGTTTTTTACATTGTTTGCGTGTAAAAACAATAATATACAAAACCGAAAAATTAAATCTATTTTTAATGAAAAATTGGTTGTTTTACCAATCGCAGATGATGAGTATGATTTATCTTATCTAAGTATTGTTAAAGAGTTTAAGGGTATAACTTATTTATATAGAAAAAGTAGATATTCTAATGATGTATATGTTTATAATTGGAATAAGAAAAAGAGAATAGACAAATTAAGTTTTAAAAGTGTAGGACCTACTGCAATTAGTAATTTTGCACAAGCTGTCTTTTGCCCAATTGATAGTTCCAAATTTTATATTGCTACGCCTAACAATGCTTATATTACCATACAAGACTCTGTTGTAGTTCATAAATTTTTAATTGATAGTTTTAATAAAAACAAAAAGAAAAAAAATAATTTTGATAATTCTGAAATGTATTTTGCTGTATCTCAAAATATATTTCCTCCGATTAAAATTGAGAACTCAATTTATAATGTATTAAACTCTTCAACTGGTGCCTTTGGAACAGATAATTTTTATAGAGGAAAACTTTTGATGAAATACAATTTAGATAAAAATCAATTTAGTAAATTAAATTTAATTTATCCTTATTTTTACAAAAACAAATGTTGGGGAGCAGATGGTGTAAGATATAGTATTACAAATTCCGGTAATGAAAATTTATTATGTTTATTTCAAATAAAACCCATAATTTATAAATTTAATACTACTAAGGAAAAAATAATTGATTCGGTTAAGTTTAAAAGCGATTTCGTAATTAATGATATCAAACCTGTTAATTGCAAGGTTCCTTTTTCAAAAAAAAAATTATATAGTTTTACTACACCGCATTTCTTTAATATTAAATACGATAAATATAGAAAAATTTATTATATTTTTGTGCAACTACCAATAGATATAAAAACATATAAAAGTGTAAAAAATCCATTTACACTAAATCCTTTTTCAATAATTGTTTTAGATGAAAATTTCAAAAAAATTGGAGAGCAAAAATTTAAAGGAGGTATTTATCATACTTCAGATTTTTTTGTAACAAAAGAGGGATTGTGGTTGTCAAAGAACAGTCCTCACAATCCTAACTATAACGAAAATCAATTGCGTTTTTCTCTTTTAACGTTAAAAGATGAAAATTAATTTTTTATACATAATTGTTCTTTTTGTATCTGTATTAGGTTGTACCGATAATAAGTCCGAAATAAATAGTTTTAAAGCTTACCTAAGAAATGATTTAAAGCTACCCTTGAAAAAAGAACATTTATATATTGTTTTTTCAGATCAAAGTTGCCACGCATGTATAAACGAAATCACTAAAATACTCAACAAATATACCACAAACAATGCAACAATTATATTGTCGGGTTATTCAGAAAAGCAATTCTCTAACATAAAAGATAAATTTAACAATAATATCAATATTGTTTATGATTTAAAAGAAACCAAATTTGGTGCAAAATA
>CAYOWM010000438.1:0-1545 GCA_964407635.1 uncultured Flavobacteriaceae bacterium | reverse complement strand
AATTAAACTATAAAGAAAACGCTGAAAAATGGAGTGTTTTGGAATGTATTGAACACCTAAATTTATATGGAGATTTCTACAATCCAGAAATAAGAAAATGTATTGAAACAAGTAACTCAAAACCAAGTAAAATATTTAAAAGTGGGTTAATTGGAAACTATTTTGTTAACACAATGCTACCAAAAAAAAAGTTAAACAAAATGAAAACTTTTAAAGATAAAAATCCTTTAGGAAGTAAATTAGACGCAGAAGTGATCAACAGATTTATTGCACAACAAAAAGATTTTATTGATTTAATTGAAATGTCGAAAAATATAAATCTTACTAAAACAAAAACATCAATTAGTATTTCAAAATTAATAAAGTTGAGGTTAGGTGATACTTTTAGGTTTATTATTGCTCATAATGAAAGACATCTAATACAAGTAGAAAACGCAAAAGAAATAGCCACTAAGTAACAAAATGTAAGCGTAATTACGGGTTTTGTGCTAAATTTAAAGTTTGTATCTTTATACAAAGTGTAGTGATAAATTGAAAGCTAAGTGCTTTAAAGTTCGTAAATACGTACATCCAAATCGTTGCTAATGTCTATCATCGATACAGGTATTTTATGCAAAAAAATAAAATTTCTTTATTAAATTGTTTTGATAATCCCCAACTTTTATAATAGACTCAAATTTCTATTGAATAAATTCGAGACGAATTGTTGTAAAGAAAAAAAGGCGTTTGAACATATTCAAACGCCTTTTTTATTTTATTTATTCACATACAACCAACCTTGTTTTGGTTTTGCACCTTTTTTATTTGGATATAGTATGTAGAAGTATGTTCCTACTGGTACACCTTTATTTTTAGCAAAAGTCAATCGTCCTTGTGAAATACCATTCCACCATTCTGGCTCATTTTGTGTACCATCGTGTTTGTATTCGTAAACAATGTTTCCATATCTATCGTAGATTTCTATTCGGAAATTAGGATATAAGTTTGCTAATCCAATAACCGAATAATCATCATTATTACCATCACCATCTGGAGAGAATCCTTCTGGCATTTCAATGAAACAGGTATCTGCATCTAAATAATCTGGTAAACCATCCTCATCACAATCATCATTTCCGTAATCTCCATCGGAATTATTATCCTCGTCAATTGTAGGAATTCCGTCGTTATCGTCATCCGTATCACGATAATCTACATCGCCATCATCAGTGGCATCGGTATCGTTGTCTGGTAAATCAACTAATGGTAAATCAATTTCATCATTCACATCTTGGTCATCGGTATCCGATCCTTCAAAGCCATCATCTAAACCATCGTGATCCTCGTCTGTCCCAACTGCAATATTATCTGCAATACCATCGTGATTTTGGTCATTTCCTTCAATATTGTCAGGCACATTATCATTATCTGAATCGGTATCGATATAATCAAATATACTATCATTATCGGTATCAACAGGAATAATTCCTAAACTATCCGCATCATCATACGCATCATCCAATCCATCTTGATCGGTATCATTTCCTGTTGGAGGAATATAATCTA
>CAYOWM010000437.1:0-1548 GCA_964407635.1 uncultured Flavobacteriaceae bacterium | reverse complement strand
AATTTAAGCAAGTAAAAAAGTAAGTTTACAACTTTAAAATTAAAAGTTCATTGACATAAAAACAGATTTTTTGTACTTTAGCACTTATGAGCAGAAACTACAAATTTCATAACCCAAAAGCTGCATATTTTGTTTCATTTGCAACTGTTTATTAGATAAACGTGTTTACAAGACAAATTTACTTTAATGTAATTACAGATAGTATTACTTATTGCCGTAAACATAAAGGTATGGAGTTGTTTGCATATTGTATCATGCCAAGTCATATTCATTTTATATTTCGTTCTGCCAATGAAAAACCAGCAGAATTATTAAGCGATTTTAAAAAGCATACTTCTAAAAAAATGATAGAAACCATTTTAAACAACCCAAAAGAAAGCAGAAAAGAATGGATGCTATGGATGTTTGAAAGAGCAAGAAAAAAGAAATCTAATATTAAAAAATACCAATTTTGGCAACACCATAATAAACCAATTGAGTTATGGAGTACAAAAGTAATAACAATTTAATTTTGTAGTGCCATGTAATTATATTGAATTATTTTTTGCAAGATTGAAGTTAAAATATTTTAGAATAGTTTTTGCTATGGTAAAATATTTTGACGAATATATTGTGAAAAAGAAACAATATAATATGGCATTATAAAGTTAATTTGGTATAATAAACAAAAGATTGATTATATACACAATAATCCTGTAAAAGAAGGTTTTGTTACCGAGCCAACAGCATGGAAATATTCAAGCGCAAGAAATTTTGAAGATGACCATACTATTTTGCAAATTGATGAAGTTGGTTTTATGGGTTTGGATAATTAGTGTTTTTTAGTATGTGCCACCAGTTACAAACTGGCGGGAGCGTGGGAAGCAGCATGGAAAGACATACATCAAAACATACGAATAGGTGCAGACATTTTGGCAATTGTTTTAGGTATTGCTACCTTAGGCTCTGCTAGCCCTTTATTGTTAAGTTTAGCGGCTTTAGATATTGGTTTAGCAACTACCGATTTATTAGTTGCCGTCTCTGAAGATGCCTTAATGAAAACCGAAGAAGGTAGAGAATTTTTAGAAAATTGGAATAAAGTCTCTTTGTATTTAGGCATTGCTACAGCAGGACCTTTAATTATTAACGCATTTAGAAGAACTTTTGTATTAGGAGCAAAATTGTTAAGTAAGGCAACTTTAGAAAGCACTCAAAAGTTTTTAAGAACTGCCATATTAAAATTGGTGCTAGAAATTAACATTGCTAATTTTTCTAAAAACACCATTAAACTCATACCATATAATGAAGTAAGTAAAATACTTAAAATATCTCCATTAAACGCTTCAAAACTTCAAAAAATTGGCGTTATATTTGCCGAAGGCGAAATACAAATAGCCAAAAAAACCAATAAGGGTGTTGCAGCACTCTATAAAGGTGAAGTTATTGCTAGTGGTACAGCAAAAGAAGTTCAAAGTACAATTAGGCAATTAGCAAAGTTGAAAGGCGAAAAATTACTGTCTAAATTAGAGGAGGTTGTAGAAGTTGCAATAAACACTAGATTACGTAAGG
>CAYOWM010000436.1:0-1559 GCA_964407635.1 uncultured Flavobacteriaceae bacterium | reverse complement strand
TTTTTTTTAAACTAGACGATTGTAATTCGCCAGAAGTAATCACTTCATTTACAAATGTTCCTTTTTTTACTTGTGTAATGATGGCTATATTATCTTCTGAGGATTTACTAAAATATGTGTAAGATAGAATTAGTAAAACAGCAATTATTAAGGTTAAAAGAATTCTTTTTTTATTCATAATGAATATAGATTAGGATTTTCAAAAATAGAAAAGAGTGTAACACGAGTAACTTTTAATTAGTTAATAAACTCTTAAAGTATTTATTTATTGTTTGCAACAAATGTAAAAATTTACTGTAAATTCAAACCTCAAAACGACCGTTTTAACATAAAAAATAGTCGCTTTGGTTACTTTTGTTGTGTCTATTTTGTTTGTGTTTAGATATTTGCATCATAATTAATTTTAAAACATTTAAAAAATGAACAAAAGAAAAAATGTAGTATTTATGCTACTTGTATTAATTGGTTTGGTAGGGTTTCAGAGTTGTAAATCCGATGATAATTCCGATCCAGCACAAAACAAAGTACGTTTGTTAGATAACGCAACACATGGTAAAATTCTTGCAGATGAAAACGGAAGAACTTTGTATTTCTTTTCCGATGATGCAGATGGAACTTCAGCTTGTACAGATGGTTGCCTTAATAATTGGCCTATTTTTTATCAAGAAAACCTTACTTTAGATGCAGGTTTAGATTTAGCCGATTTTAATACCATAACTCGTGCAGATGGAAGTAAGCAAAACACGTATAAAGGATGGCCTTTGTATTATTATGTAACCGATCAAAACCTTGGTGATACTTTTGGCGATGGTGTAAATGGCGATTGGTATATTGCAAAGCCAGATTATGCAGTAATGTTTACTTTTTCACAATTAGTAGGACATGATGGAAACAATTATACAAGTGATTATACAGTTGGTACTGGTGAAACAGGTTATATTGTGGATGCAAATGGTAGAACATTGTATATTTTCAGTCATGATTCAAATAACACAAATACTTTTACAGCTTCCGATTTTGGAAACAATGCTATTTGGCCAATTGCAGAAATTGAACTTGCAGAAGTACCAAGTAATTTAAACAAAAATGACTTTGGAACAATTGATGTTTTCGGAAAAACACAATTAACGTATAAAGGTTGGCCTTTATATTATTTCGGACAAGATTCCGAGCGTGGTGATAATAAAGGAATTAGTTTTCCTGCAGCAGGAGTTTGGCCAGTTGCAAATACAAATACAACCGTAGCTCCGTAATTACAAACAACAAGTATTCATAAATTCCGATTAGCGATTAACTAATCGGAATTTTTACACATTAAAATATGTTAAAAAAAACAAGCAGTATCTTTTTGGTATTTCTTTTTGTTATCTCTTGTAAAAAAGAATCCGATTATCAAGTAATATCTACCGTTCCTAATCTAGAAATGCCCAATAATCATTTAAAATTTACAGAAATTTCCGATTATAAAAACTATAAAATTATTAGCACGCATTTTAGAACAGATAAAAATGAATTACGTTATATTTTAGCAAATCAAATTGCTTTTAAAGCATTTGTAA
>CAYOWM010000435.1:0-1560 GCA_964407635.1 uncultured Flavobacteriaceae bacterium | reverse complement strand
AGAGTGCCAAAAGTAGCAAAACACTTTGATTCAATTGAATTTGAAACGCAAAAAAGAGAATTTAGAACGATAACAGGAACATATAAAGGAAAACGTTTTAGCGTTATTTCAACAGGAATTGGTCCTGATAATATTGATATTGTTGTTAATGAATTAGATGCTTTAGTAAATATAGACTTAAAAACTAGAACCGTAAAAAAAGAACTAAAATCCTTAAATATTGTTCGAATCGGAACTTCTGGCTCTTTACAAGCAGATATTCCTGTGGACAGCTTTGTATTAGCACGATATGGCTTAGGTTTTGATGGTATGCTTCACGCATACGATTGCGAACATATTTTAGAAGCGGATTTTGAGGATGCATATATCAAACATACCAATTATTCGGATAGAAAATCAAGACCTTACTGTGTTAGAAATTCTAAAGAAATTGAAGCAAAATTACTTTCCGATAAAGTTTTTGTTGGCGTTACTGCAACAGCTGGTGGCTTTTATGGTCCACAAGGCAGAATTTTACGTCTTGCAATTCAAGATAACGATTTGAATAAAAAAACCGATTCGTTTGAATTTAAAGGCGAACGAATTACCAACCTCGAAATGGAAACTTCGGCAATTTATGGTTTATCTAAATTATTAGGACACCATGCGGTTTCGATGAATGCAATTATTGCAAATCGTGCAAACGGAACCTTTAGTGCCGATCCATACAACGTTGTTGAAAAATTAATAACTTACACGCTAGATAAATTAAGTGAATAAAGTACTGATACTTTCTAGTGTTTGGGTAGAACCAAATTCTTCTGCTGCAGGTAGTAGAATGTTGCAACTTATCCAATTTTTTATTGCACAAAAATACAAAATCACTTACGCTAGTACTGCTAGAGTAAGTGATTTTTCTTTAGATTTAGAAACTTTAGGAATTACATGTACTTCAATTAAAATTAACGATGCTAGTTTTACTTCTTTTTTACAAAAAACCAATCCTAGCATCGTACTTTTTGATAGATTTATAATAGAAGAACAGTTTGGTTGGCGTGTTTCGGAAACTTGTCCGAATGCCATTAAAATTTTAGATACCGAGGATTTACATTGTCTGCGAAAAACACGAGAAATTGCGTATAAAAATAAAACTGCTTACAAAGAAAAGGATATTTTAAAATTAGATAGTACCAAAAGAGAAATAGCAAGTATATTACGCTGCGATCTATCTTTAATTATTTCAAAATACGAAATAGAACTCCTAAAAAATCGGTTTAAAATAGAAGAATCTATTTTATTCTATCTACCCTTTATGTTAGATCCCATTTTAGAAAAAGAACAAAATAATTCTATAAATTTTACTAACCGAAAACATTTTTATTTTATTGGTAATTTTCGCCACAAACCAAATGTTGAAAGCGTTTTATATTTAAAAAAAACTATTTGGAAAGAAATTGCAAAAAAATTACCAAATGCTGAATTGCATATTTTCGGAGCATATCCTACACAACAAATTTTACAATTGCACAATACCAAAGAACGGTTTTTAGTGAAAGGTCGCTTAAAAGATATATCCGAATT
>CAYOWM010000434.1:0-1587 GCA_964407635.1 uncultured Flavobacteriaceae bacterium | reverse complement strand
TAATTCTGTAAGAGAAACATCTGAAGAGCTAATTAAAAAAAGAAATGAAAAATATAACTAAAATAACAAAAGCGGTTGCTGTAACCGTAACCGCTTTATACTTTACAAACTTAATAGGAAACAAACTAAACGTGCCTTTGTTAATACGTTTATCGATAACAATACTAATAATTTTAAAAACATTAAAAAAATGAACACAATAATATTATTAACAATCGCAACAATAACAGTCACTTCGTACGCAACTCAAATAATAAAAGAGTATATAGAGTAATTTTAAAGAAATCACGCCCAAACCCCGAAAAAAACAAGGGGGGGGTGTGGGATCTATACCACACAACACAAAATTTTTTCAATTTTCACGTCCATATATAAATATAGTTTTTTGTTTGTTTTGTAGTCCTCGTAATTCGTTGAAATATGCGTTTTACGGGGTTTTTTTATTGTTATATATAAATAACAAGGTTTTGTGATTTAGGTTGTTTTTTTAGCTGTTTTTTTATGGTTTTTAGTATATGTATCCATATACCTACCGTTATGTCAAAATTTTTTTTGACGCGTAAACTACTGTGTTTCAATTAGTTTCAGGGTTTTTAAAAAGTGCCAAAAAATTGTTGACGCGTTTTTGACGAGTTTTTGACGAGTTTTTGACGCGTAAAAATTTGGTTTTCAATACTTTATATTTTTTTGTATGAAAAATAGGTAAAAAAAGTTTGAAATGTTGAAAAAAACGTAAAATTATAAGGGTTGAAAAAATGCAAAATTTTTTGACAAATCTATTAAGTTTGTGGTTGTCAATGTTTTACGGTGTCAAAAATTCGTCAAAATTTTGTCAACAATTTTACGGGTTATTTTTTAGGCTTGTAACGGTCTGTATTTCAGTATGTTAAGTGTCAAAAACTTTTTAACGCTTAATCATAACTTAATGGTTTTCAGGCGTTTATGTTTTTAAGATTTTAGTTGGAGTTTCCGTAATGTAACGTTTAGTGTATGTGTATTTTTCCTGATTTTCACGTGTAACGGTCTTGTGAAAAATTTAATAAAAAATTTAATAAAAAATTTTTGGTTCAATAAAAAAATGTATATTTGCATAAATATTAAATTTATAATTATGGAAAAAGGTAACGTAACATTTAAGATTGACATAAAGCTCCATAAAAAATTCAAATTGGAGTGCTTAAAAAAAGACATTCATATGAGCGATGTTGTGGAACAAATGATTAATTTATGGCTAAAATCAAATAATTAGCTTTAAATTTGTTTTATGGATAATGATGATATTTTTTTAGAAGGAATTAAAAATATTGGTGGCAATACTGACTCGGATGAATTTGCCGAATCTGCTGAATCTATCGAACAATTAAATTGGAAGGAAGTAGAAGTAAGATTTAAAACTGATTTAACATCAAAATTTATATTCGAGCTCGGAAAATTGCGTGGAAAAGATTTTATGCGAATGTATCTGCAATTTGCCGAATTTGTTATGCCTAAAAAACAAAGAGTGGAGGGAAGTAGTGGTATCCCGGATACCAATGTAACAATACAAGTTTTAAAAGCAGAGGATGAAAAAAAAAGTATCGTTATGGA
>CAYOWM010000433.1:0-1589 GCA_964407635.1 uncultured Flavobacteriaceae bacterium | reverse complement strand
CAGATGCTCTAACCAACTGAGCTAAGGAGGAGTGTAAAGCAATATATTACTGCTTTGCGGTTGCAAATATATATAACTTTTTTAATCTGACAACAAAAAAAATATTTTTTTTTATATTTTTTTTTGATGCTAAATTAACGTATTTACTAATAGATATTTAGAGTGAAAAATAATTATGGTAATATATCTGGTCGTATTTTTTTTGTTCTTTCTAAGGCGTTTTGTTCTAACCATTGATCAATTTTTTTAAAATTACCAGAAGTTAAAACTTCAGGAACTTTTACGCCTTTATATTCAGCTGGTCTTGTATATACTTCTGGTGCTAGTAAATTGTCTTGAAAGGAATCGGTTAGTGCAGACATTTCATCGCCAATTACTCCAGGAAGCAATCGTACAATTGCATCGGTTAACACAGCAGCAGCTAATTCGCCTCCAGAAAGAACATAATCACCAATTGAAATTTCTTTAGTTATGTATAAATCTCGTACACGTTGATCTACACCTTTATAATGTCCTGCTAATATCAATATGTTTTTTTTTAAAGATAAGGAATTTGCCATTTTTTGATTTAAAACAGGAGCATCAGGAGTCATATATATTATTTCATCGTACTTTCGTTCTGCTTTTAACTTTGATATACATTTATCAATTGGTTCTATCATCAGTACCATTCCTGCACTTCCTCCGAAAGGAGCATCGTCAATTTTTCCGTAGTCGTTTATGGCATAATCTCTAAGGTTGTGTAAATGAATTTCGACTAATTTTTTATTGATACCTCTTTTTACAATGGAATGAGCAAAAGGACTTTCTAATAATTCCGGAATTACCGATATAATATCAATTCGCATTAGTTTTGTTTTTTTAAACTTTTTAGGTATGCAATAACACTTTTACGAATATCTGCAGATAATTCCTCATTTTTAGGATGATATACATTTAATACACCTTTATTGTCAGGTTTTAAAAACGGAATATCAAAACCTTTTAACAAGTAATCACTAAAAGCAACTATGTAAATTTTGTTTTTATCAATAGGTTTTTTATTTACTAGCCATTGTTTTGTTTTGGAATCTAATTCCGCATTATAGCGTTGTAAATAGGCACCATTTCCTGCTTTTAATTTTCCGTATTTTAGTACTTTTTCTAGTAAATCACCTTTTATTTTAACTTTCAGAACGTTTCCTCCGTAAGGTAACACTCTAAAAATATCTATTGCAGTAATGTTTCCTTCTAATTCATCGTCAATTCGAATTGAACCACCGTTAACTAAAGCACAATCTACTTTATCGTCATACCCATAAGCCATTGCACGAGAAATTAATTTACCAAGATTGGTTTGTATGCTCCTAATAGGTGTATCTCTGCCATCTAAGGCTTCTTTGGTTGTGTAAATTATTTCATCTGGATTAGGAATAAATTCTTTTATTTTAGAATTTAATAGTAATTGCCATTTATTTACAATGTTTGCTACTTTTTTATCCTCTTTTATTTTATCCGTAATCGGAATTAGTTCGGAATCAATCACCAGTTTTTTAGATTTAGTATCGTATGTTAAACGGTGTACGTAAACGGTTTTTGCATTGGCATCT
>CAYOWM010000432.1:0-1589 GCA_964407635.1 uncultured Flavobacteriaceae bacterium | reverse complement strand
ACAAGCAAATGGGATAACTTTTTATAACTTTTCCCCAACTTTTATATCTGACCCTATTATTTGGTTTATATCATGGTACATATTATTCCAAAACAAATTCAGTAAATAATTGCCAAAGAAAATCCTGAATATAGAGCGGTTTTAAACCTTGTTTAAAGCATTGATAAACTCAATTAAATCATCTAGCTCTACATGATCCATAATAACTATTTTGTACCATTTTGGATTGCCGTTGTGTGTATCAGGAACTAGTTCGTATTTTAAGGCTATTTTTTCAGGAATGTATGCTGCATGAATCGTAACAATATTCATTCTAGGATGCCTGTAATATTTTATGTTTAATTGGTCTAATTCGGTACAAAACCAATTGGTTCGCATTAATAAAACACTAATTTTTTCAAACCAACTGTAATAACCATACGAAAATAAAATCATCCAAACTGCTATAGCATTAGTTCCAGAACGGCTTCCGACCATGGTAACATCTGTTCCGTTTACATACTGTGCTTCTTTAGTTGCAGCATATTGAATAAGGTTTTCGCGACATAAAAAAATACCAGTTCCGTAAGGAGCTTGTAACATTTTATGTGCATCGATAGTAATAGAGCTGATGTGTGTATTGGTAAAATCAATTTTATTTTTTTCTAACGAACTTTTTGCCTTAAAAGGATAGATAAAACCACCAAAAGCACCATCGATATGTAGCTTAAAATCTACTTTATTTTCTTGTAAAACTGTTACAAATAAATTTGGGTCATCTACCGAACCAAACATAGTAGTTGCCATATTTGAAACTACGATAAAATATTTTTTACCACGTTTTTTTTGTTCTTTTATTAGTTTGTCTAAGGTTTCTTTTTGAATTTCTCTAGTATAAAAATCCACAGAAACAAAGGCAATATCTAAATTTAAAATATTAGCACCTTTTGGCATAGAATAATGCGAATCTTCTGAACAAATAATAACGATTTCCTCTTGTTTTGCTTGGTATTCTTTTTTGAATAAATTTCGGTAAATCCAAAGCGCTTCAATGTTTGCTTCTGTTCCGCCTGTTGCGATGTAGCCATCGTATTTTTCCTCTTTGCAATTAAAAATATCTACAGCTAAAATTTGTAAAACTTCGCGTTCTAATTGTTGTGTTCCTTCAAAAGCTAGTTCGGATTCGCCAAAAGTGTGGCAACCAATATGGTTTGGATTTTTTACAAAAGCTTGTAATAAAGGCGAATCTTTTAAAAAGCTAACATCGGTATTAAATACTTTTTCGTCTAGTTTTGAAGCAGGATAACCTAGCGAAATATCGCTGTCAAAATCTACATTTTTGTACAGTGCTTCTTTAATACGTTTATTTTGTTCGGACTTGGTTAATCGTTTCCAATATTTCATCTAAAATGCATTTGTTTTACAATGACAAAAGTACAATTTAGCTAATGAAAAAAAATGATAATTGTTGTTTTATTACAAAATACTATCCTGCACCGTTGCTGGATTATTATCGTTCCATTTGGTAAGAATATCTGTCGCAACTGATGCTATAGAACTTTGGTAATGTATATGTTGTTGGTGTTATGTCATACAAGATAGTCCAATTT
>CAYOWM010000431.1:0-1592 GCA_964407635.1 uncultured Flavobacteriaceae bacterium | reverse complement strand
TCTTTTTTCTTACTCTTGTCGCCACGGAAAACTAGAAATTTGCAAGTATCTATCAAATCGTGGTTTTACAAAGATTAAATTTTTGCATCTTTTTCGTGCAATGACACCACTAATTGCAGAATATACGCCAAATTTCCGTGCTTCGTAACTTGCTGCAGCAACTACACCACGTTCGCCACCACCACCAACAGCAATTGGTTTTCCTTTTAATTCAGGGTTATCCATTTGCTCAACCGAAGCAAAAAAGGCATCCATATCTATATGAATTATTTTTCGGAATGTGTTATAATTTTCCACTTGGTAAAAGTAAAAAATATATCTTTGTTTTTTATAAAATAATTTGATGTCTAAAAATATTGATTCTTTAAATCCGATAGATTATATTTTAATAAAAGGAGCTGCATTGCATAATCTTAAGGGTTTAGATATGGCAATTCCACGAAATAAATTAATTGTAATTACAGGTTTAAGTGGTTCTGGAAAATCTAGTTTAGCTTTTGATACCTTGTATGCAGAAGGACAACGTAGATATGTAGAAAGTTTATCTAGTTATGCCAGACAATTTTTAGGAAAATTAAACAAACCTAAAGTAGATTATATAAAAGGTATTTCACCTGCAATTGCTATTGAACAAAAAGTAAATAGTACCAATCCACGTTCTACGGTTGGTACAACTACCGAAATTTACGATTACTTAAAACTGCTTTTTGCTAGAATAGGAAAGACGTATTCGCCAATTTCTAATAAAATAGTACAAAAAGATACTATTGCTGATGTGGTAAATTTTGTTAAAGAAACTGACGAAAAAACAAAATTACTTTTACTAGCAAAAATAGAATTAAATAAGGATACCGAAAAACACATAAACGTGTTAATTCAGCAAGGTTATGTTCGGTTTATGGTAGATGACGAGGTTTTACGAATTAAAACACCAATCGAAAAGGAAATAATAAAAAGGGTAAAGAAAGCAAAGCATTTTTATATTGTTGTAGACAGAGTGGTTGTTTCGCATAATGAGGATTTTTATAATCGTTTGGCAGATTCGGTTCAGACAGCATTTTTTGAAGGTAAAGGTGCTTGTAGCTTAATAAATCTTTCCGATAATTCTAAAACAGATTTTAATAATAAATTTGAACTTGATGGTATAAAATTTTTAGAGCCAAATATGCATTTTTTCAGTTTTAACAATCCGTATGGTGCTTGTAAAACGTGCGAAGGTTATGGTAACGTTATCGGAATTGATAAATCTTTGGTTATACCTAATACATCATTGTCTATTTATGAGGACGCTATTGCTCCTTGGAAATCAGGAAAATCCTTAAAGTATAAAGAGGAATTAATTGCACATGCTTTTGAATTTGGTTTTCCGATTCATAAACCATATTTTGAATTAACCGAGGAGCAAAAAGAATTATTATGGACTGGAAATCCGTATTTTAAAGGATTGAATGCTTTTTTTAATTATTTAGAAAAGAAAAGCTATAAAATACAATTTCGTGTAATGTTATCAAGGTATCGAGGAAAAACGACTTGTACTTCCTGTAACGGAAATAGACTTAGAACCGAAACGGATTATGTAAAAGTTGGTAATG
>CAYOWM010000430.1:0-1607 GCA_964407635.1 uncultured Flavobacteriaceae bacterium | reverse complement strand
AAATACTGCTCAACGCATGTGTTGTAGATTGATCTGGCTTTGGTTTTGGCTTCGGTTTTGGCTTTGGTTGTACAGGAGTAGTCGTTTCCGTAGTTTCTGTTACAGGTTCTGTATTTGTTTGTGGTGTATTATTTACAGTAGGAGCATCTTCAGTATCTTGCGTAATAACCTCTTCTTCTACAGGAGTTTCTTGTGGTGTTTCTTCCACAGGAGTTTCCTCTACAACTTCTTCTTGTTGTTCCTCTTGCTGTTGTTCTTGCTGAACAGGTTCGGTTTTTACTTGTTCGGTTGAAGTTGAATTATCGCCTTTACCAGCATCGGTATATCCAAAATTAATTTCTACACCATATTCGTCTGGCGGATCTTTGTATTTTAGTCCGAAAATAAAGATTAATAATACTACAAACAGCATTAATATTGCTGTAATTATAGCAGATTTTCTTTTATATGTTGTGTCAAAAAATTTCATTTTATTTTGTTCGAACAGCTAAAGTGGATTTAATTCTATTTCTATTTGCAATATCCATTACATAAACAGCATCTTTCATAGGAACGGATTCTTCTACTCGTAGTGTAATACTTTTTCCAATTTTACTTTTTCCTACTTTGTTTAAGATTTCTCTTTCTAATCTACTTTTAGATACTTTTTTTCGGTTTACGTAGTATTCCTTATTTTTAGTAATACTAACAGTAACACTTTTACTTTGTGTGGTTTTACTAGATGATTTTGGTAATAACAAATCTATTGCTTCGGCAGAAACTAACGTCGATGCAATCATAAAAAATATTAGTAATAAGAATACAATATCCGTCATAGATGACATATTGAATTCTGGTGTTACTTTATTTCGTCCTCGTATATTCATAGTTTGAGTAAATTATTATACCATTTAAACAGGTTCATTAAGTAGATCTAGGAAATCAACCGATTGAGCTTCCATTTGATAGACAACTTTATTTGTTTTTACTACTAAATGATTGTATGCAATGTATGCAATAATACCAACAACTAAACCACCAACCGTTGTAGTCATTGCTGTATATAAACCGTCAGCCATAGATTTTATATCAATAGATCCTCCTGCATTTGCAATTTCAAAAATAGATAAGATCATTCCGATTACGGTTCCTAAAAATCCAATCATCGGAGCAACTCCAGATATGGTTGCTAGAATACTTACATTTTTTTCTAGGCGATAAATTTCTAACCTACCTGCATTTTCAATAGCTGTATTAATATCCTCTAATGGTTTTCCAATACGAGAAATACCTTTTTCAATTAATCGTGCTGTTGAGGATTTACTTTCTTGAGCACATAGCATTCTAGCACCATCAAGGTTTCCACGCAGTACGTTATCACGAATTTGATTCATAAAATTTTTATCTACTTTTGAGGCTGCTTTTATGGCAAATAATCGTTCAAAGTAAATGAATACCGCTACTACTAGTAGTATAAATAAAACTGCCATTATAATCTGACCTCCTAAGCCACCATCCATTATTAAATCGTAAATGGATAATGTTTTTTCTGCACTTTCTTCGGCAGCTTTTTTAATTAATGATTTTTTTTGTAAAAGGAATAAAAATCCGTTCATATATTTAATTTT
>CAYOWM010000429.1:0-1607 GCA_964407635.1 uncultured Flavobacteriaceae bacterium | reverse complement strand
CACCGTGGCAAAATTTTACATCGTGGGCTTCGGCAAAAGCTTTCTCAAAATCGAACACCGTTTTCCCCAAAACGAACGCAGTGTTTTCAATTACATTTTGTATTGCAGGCATTACTTCATCTTTAATCGACTGATATTGTGCTTTCAAATCTAAAAAAGGTACTTTCATCTAATATTTTCCTCCATAGAATAAATAAATTTTTTGTGTACCAAAAAGAAAAACAAATTTATGTTTTGCAAGTTTTTTTTAAAATATTTTCAATTATTAGTATCGAAGATAATTTTTTGTGATTTAGGTCATTCGGATTTTATTTTTAAAGTATTTCGTATGATGACCATTAGATTTTCAGACTGAGTTTTTCTGTCAAAATTTTTTACTACAAAATTTCTTCCCTTTACTCCTAATTCTTGTAAATCTCCTCTTGATATTACATTAGCTATCATTTCTGCAAGAATTTGTGGGTCGCCAGGAGGTACAATAAAACCAGCTTCTGATTTCTTTACTATTTCATTTATTTCAGAACCATTAATCGAGGAAATAATTACTGGTAACCCTGCTGCCCAGCTTTCGAAACATTTTACCGGAATATTTCCCCCTGTATCAGTTTTAATTTTTTTTCTTGGAATTAATGATAAATCACATGCTGCAATAATCTCTGATAATTCTTTTAATGGTAAGGGCCCAAACTGAGAAACATTAATATAATTTTTTATTTCATTAACTAAATATTTTTTATGAACTCCATCACCAATCAAGACAAAATGAATATCCGATTTTATTCTAGATAACCTCTTCAAACTTTCTGCCATAGTTACAATATCGTTCATTCCATAATTCAGCGAGCCAAAATACACAATTAGTTTTTTCGAAATTGGCAAACCCATTTTTTGTCTCAAATACATTTTATTTTCTTGAGAATACAAATTAAATATTTCAGTGTCAGCACCATTATAAATCACTGAAATTTTGTTTGCCGGAATTCCTTTTTTCACCAAATTGAGTTTATCTCCTTTTGCAGTAACAATTATAGAATCTGCAACACGAGTAACATATTTTTCTATTAGCGATAAAATTGATATAACCAGTGGGTTTTTCGTTATTCCTAATTGTATTCCTATATCTGGCCAAATATCTCTAATATCCAGAATAAAATGAGAACCCTTAATTTTTGAAAGAAAAGCAGCACCTAAACTTGTAAAAATCGGTGGTGATGACGATATGATGATTTCGTGTTTTTTCACAAAAAAAAACGTGAAAAGAAATGAAGAAACGAAATATGATAAATATGAAATAGATCTTTTAATAGTAGAATCTTTATGTGGTACATAGATAGGTAAATAATAAACATTTTCAGCTTTATAAAAAAACCTTTTTAAACCCTTATCTTTCTTACCATTAGGATAATTTGGCACTGGATTTATTACGGTAACATTGTGTGAAATATTTTCTAATACTTTCACAAAATATTTCATTCTAACTGCAGCTGCTCCAGTTTCTGGCGGATAAAAATGCGAATAAATTAAAATTTTCATTTTTTAATATTAAAAACCTTTTAGAAATCCTTGTTATCTACAACTCCGTGTATACATTTTCAAATTTTTCCGCA
>CAYOWM010000428.1:0-1614 GCA_964407635.1 uncultured Flavobacteriaceae bacterium | reverse complement strand
TAAACTTAATAAAAGTTTAAAATCGTATTATCTTTAGTTACCTCATTTTAATAAAGCGTTAATCAAATTGTTATTATAAGTGTAACGAAGCAATCTTTTTAAAAAAAACAATGAATTTATACCAATATACAAAAGAATTTAAAATAAATTTAAAACTAGCATGGCCTGTAATTGTCGGTCAAGTTGGTCATCTTGCCATTGGTATTGCCGATGATGCCATGGTTGGTAAATTTCTTGGAGCAAAAGAACTAGCAGCTACCTCTTTAGGTAATAGTCTTATTTTTATAGCAATGTCTATTGGTATCGGTTTTTCTTTTGCAATTACGCCACTTATTGCAGAAGCCGATGGTGAAAAAAATTATAAAAAAGGTAGAATTTTTTTTAACCATAGTATGTTAATGATGTTAGTTTTAGCAATTGCATTAGTTGGATTAATGTTTTTGTTAGAACCAATTCTTAATCATTTAAAGCAAACACCAAGTGTTGTTACTTTAGCAAAACCATATTTTGAAATTGTTGCAATTTCGGTTTTACCAATGCTTATTTTTCAAGGATTAAAGCAATTTGCAGATGGTTTATCGCAAACAAAATATGCTATGCAAGTTACCTTGGTTACAGTAGTTGTAAACATATTTTTAAACTATATTTTAATTACAGGATGGAGTATTTTTCCTAAATTAGGAATTGTTGGAGCAGCTTATGGCACTTTGATTTCTAGATTGTTAATGGTTGCAATGATGTATTTTAATATTAAAAGAAACAAACGATTTAAGCCATTTTTAAAACCATTAAAACGAATAGAATTCAAGCGAAAAGTATTTGGTAAAATTAGCGGTTTAGGGTTTCCTTCGTCTTTACAAATGTTATTTGAAGTTGGTGTTTTTACAGCATCTATAATTTTAGCAGGAGTTTTAGGAGAATATCCACAAGCAGCAAATCAAATTGCAATTAAATTAGCAGCAACTACTTTTATGATTTCTATCGGAATTGGTGTAGCAACAACCATACGAGTTGGTAACCAAAAAGGATTAGGTGATTTTGTAAATTTGCGGCGAATAGCAATTTCAAATTTTATGTTAATTGTTTTGTTAATGACTATTTTTAGTATTCTTTTCATGGTGTTTAAGCATAGTTTGCCAGTTCTTTTTGTTGATAATGAGGAAGTGATTTTATTAGCTTCCAATTTATTGATAATTGTAGGTGTTTTTCAAATATCCGATGGTTTACAGGCAGTAGTTTTAGCATCTTTACGAGGTTTGCAAGATGTTAAAGTGCCAACAATTATTACTTTTATTTCGTATTGGATTATTGGTTTTCCGATTTGTTATTATCTTGGATTAAAAACCGAATTTCGCACTTTTGGCATTTGGATTGGTCTTTTAATTAGCCTAACTGTTTCGGCAATTTTACTTTTGATACGTTTTAATTATTTGACAAAAAAATTACGTTCTTAGTTATTTTGTTGTTTTTCGTTTTATAAAATCAAGGGTAAAGAGCAACCTATAATTTTTAATTATTTTATGTATATATTATAAGTAATTTAGTTATATTTGCAACCGCAAAATGGCCTCGTGGCGCAACTGAATAGCGCATCTGATTACGGCTCAGAAGGTT
>CAYOWM010000427.1:0-1615 GCA_964407635.1 uncultured Flavobacteriaceae bacterium | reverse complement strand
CTTAAAATCACCAAGATTCTTTTAATACATAAAACACCAACAAAATGAAATTAAACGTAACATTCTTAATAATAGCTTTGTTTTTTAGTGCTTTTTCAATTGCACAAACAACTCCTGGAGATTATACTGTTGAAAATTTAGAAACAAACACCAAGTTATCTGATTTTGGTAGTACCTTTTTTGGTAGTGATAAACTTATATTTTCTTCCTCTAGAGAAAACGGCTTATTAAAATCTAAATGGAAAGATAACGGCCAACCATTTTTAGAGCTTTACGAAGCAACTATTAACGAAGATGGAAGTCTAACAAATGTTATTCCATTTTCAAAAACAATTAACACGAAATTTCACGAAGCTTCTGTTTCTTTTTCGCCAAATCAAAAAACAGTATATTTTACTAGAGATTTTTACACCAATAGCAAATTATTAAAAGATGATAAAGGTGTAACCAATTT
Organism: uncultured Flavobacteriaceae bacterium; assembly: GCA_964407635.1. Classification (GTDB taxonomy): domain Bacteria; phylum Bacteroidota; class Bacteroidia; order Flavobacteriales; family Flavobacteriaceae; genus S010-17. The sequence goes on along the minus strand of CAYOWM010000427.1, from coordinate 1,161 downwards.
AGCAATATTCAAAGCTTCGGTTAGTCCTGATGGTGAATGGACAGATATTGAGCCATTACCTTTTAACAATGCTAGTTATTCTTGTGGTCATCCTTCGATAAATAAAGACGGAACTAAGCTATATTTCGCTTCAGATATGCCAGGATCGTACGGAAGTACCGATATTTTTGTGGTAGATATTTTAGCAAATGGTACGTATGGAATTCCTAAAAATTTAGGCGAAAAAATTAATACAAAAGGAAAAGAAATGTTTCCTTTTATTGATAAAAAAGATGTTTTATACTTTTCTTCCGACAGTCAAAAAGATGGTATGGGTGGTTTAGATGTATATGCTTCTAAAATTTATGATAAATCTACTTCTGAGGCTTTACACCTTGGTAAACCAATTAATAGTGAAGCCGATGATTTCGCATACATCTTAAAAAACGATATCCACGAAGGCTATTTTTCGTCAAACAGAGAAGGCGGAAAAGGAGATGACGATATGTATCATTTTACAGCTTCACCTCCACTTAAAATTGAATGCCATCAAGTGGTTACAGGTATTGTTAAAGATAAAAAAACTGGTGAAATTATACCAAATGCTGTTATCGTAATTTATGATGATAAAGATAATGAAATTGATAGTAGCACGTCAGATGCAGAAGGAAAATTTAAATTTACTGTAGATTGTAGTAGTTCTTATAAAGTTATTGGAGCTAAAGAAAAATACAATAAAGATGAGGACACTTTTACAACTGAAAATAATCCAGATGCAAAGGTTACTTTAAGTTTGCATTTAGATCCGATACCAGAAGTTGTTGTTATTCGTAAAAAAGTAGTAGTAAATATTAATCCTATTTACTTTGATTTTGACAAAGCAAACATTCGACCTGATGCAGCTTTAGAATTAGATAAAGTTATAGAAATTATGAACAAATACCCTGAATTAAAAATTGAAGGAGGTTCGCATACTGACTCAAGAGGTGATGCAGAATACAACCAATACTTATCGCAAAAAAGAGCAGATTCAACAGTTAAATATATTGTAAACCATGGTATTGATGCAAGTAGAATTTCAGCAAAAGGATATGGTGAAACACAGTTAGTTAATCGTTGTAATGGCACTGTAAAATGTACCGAAGAAGAACACCAACAAAATCGTAGAACAGAATTTACATT
>CAYOWM010000426.1:0-1620 GCA_964407635.1 uncultured Flavobacteriaceae bacterium | reverse complement strand
GAGATAATTCCTACTGCAATCATAATAAGAATTCCTAATCCAAAAAATAGCAATGAAGGAATACTCAACAAAAGATACACAAGCATAGATATTTTAAAATTAAGAATTTGTTTTCCGTGTGTATCTATACCTTCTATTTTATCTTTTTGTGTTAGCCAAATAAGTAACGGAGCAATTATTCCGCCAAGTCCTGTTACATAATCCAATAACTGACTTAAATGGGTTAAAATTAAAAGTTGTTTGTCCTTTTTTAAAGTTTTTTCTAAAGTTGGTGTTAATACTTCCATAATAATTGTTTTTATTTATACGACGAAACTTTTACTTTAATGTTACAGTTTTACACCAATAATCGTATTTTTGACAAAAAAATAATAATGTTTAGCAAAGAGGAATCCGCTGCATTGCGAAAGGATTTTTGGACAAGTTTTGGCAAATCCTTTCCAAAAAAATGGCTTTTATACAACACAAAAATTAAAGATGTTTCGTTTAAATTTTTAGCAGATACTAAAACAGCCATGGTATGCTTAGATATTGAAAGTAAAGATTCATTTTTAAACGATTGGTACTTTGATAAATTCCTTTCGTTGCGAAAAATATTAGAATCCGAATACATACCAACTATTATCTTTGATGCAGCATACGTCTTGGATAACGGAAAAGTAATTCACCGTATTTACACCAAACTACCCGAAAAATTTAGTATTCACAATAAAAATACTTGGCGTAATGCCTACGAATTTTTTGTAGAAAACATGACTAAATTTGAACGGTTTTTTTACGAATATGAGGATTTTATTAAGAGTTAATTTTATATTTGCAATCTAAAAATACACCTATCAAAACAACATCTATATATACCGATACAATTATTGCTCTCGCCACGCCATCAGGTATGGGAGCAATTGCAATTATAAGGCTTTCTGGTTCGGAAGCTATCTCTATTGTAAACACTTTTTTTAAATCAAAATTTGTTGCTAAAAATTTGAATACAGTAGCTTCGCATAGCATTCATTTAGGAAATATTACCGATTCAGATAAAATTATAGATGAAGTATTGGTATCTGTTTTTAAGACACCTCACTCCTACACTGGCGAAAATATTGTAGAGATTAATTGCCACGGTTCGGTGTATATTCAACAAGAAATTATACAACTTTTTATAAAAAATGGAGTTAGACATGCCAACCCTGGCGAATTTACTTTAAGAGCTTTCCTTAACGGAAAAATGGATCTATCACAAGCAGAAGCCGTTTCCGATTTAATTGCTAGTGATAGCGAAGCATCGCATAAAATTGCCTTACAACAAATGCGAGGTGGTTTTGCAAATGAGATTCAGATTTTACGTAGCGAATTGCTAAATTTTGCAAGTTTAATAGAATTAGAATTAGATTTTGCCGAAGAAGATGTTGCGTTTGCAGACCGAACACAATTCCTAAATTTAATACAAAAAATTGCAAAAACACTCAAGCAATTAATGGATAGTTTTGCTTTAGGAAATGTACTTAAAAACGGAATTCCTATTGCTATAATTGGCGAACCAAATGTAGGAAAATCTACTCTTTTAAACGCTTTACTTAACGAAGAACGTGCTATTGTAAGCAATATTGCAGGTACAACTCG
>CAYOWM010000425.1:0-1640 GCA_964407635.1 uncultured Flavobacteriaceae bacterium | reverse complement strand
TTAAATGTTAAGGCGGCTAATGTATATATTTATTTTTAATTCCAATATTTTTTTAGTTAAAATTTTAATAAATATTAAAATTTTAACTAAAAAATACCTTTTTTAGGTTTTTAATATTCAATTACAACTAAATAATAGCACTTTTTCTTGGTGTTTGTTTAATAATAAAAAAGATTTTGTAACATTGCATATTATCTATAAAAATTAGTTGTAAACCATGTCTGAGCGGAAAAACACAAAATACCCAACTGGAGGTAAAGAAATTGACCTAATGAAATATGTAGATGAACAATTTTATCCACCTAATTATTACAAAAGAATAATCCTTTCTGAAAAAGATTTATTAGGGCTTATATGGTTGACTAAAATAGAATTAAACGCATGAAAAAATTATTAATTATTATTTTGCTCATAATTACAGGTTGTAGTGAAAAACTAAGTGAAAACTACAGAGGTTATATTTATAATTCAAAAAAAGAACCTTTACATAATGTAAAAGTTCATGAGTGGTACAACCCAGTTAAGTATGTTTACACAGATAAAAACGGTTATTTTTTATTAAAACCAAGAAGTTTAGGTTTCGTTGATAATTTAGTCTTTGAAAAAAAAGGATATATTACAGATTCATTGGTGACTGTTTATTATCACAAAGGACACGGTACTATTTATCTTTTTTTAACAAATCAGCCTGACACTCTTTTTATGAAAGAAATCAAAAAGATGAAATCAAACGGAGAAAACACTCCTAAATCAGGAGAAATTGACCTAATGAAGTATTATAATGATAATTCTGATTATGAAAGACAGAATAGTTGCAAGTGAAAAAGATGTGAAAGGGTTATTATGGTTAACTAAATTATCTTTAAAATGATATACATTTATACTATTTTTTTTATACTATCATCGTTATTTTTAGTACGTAGTACTTTTTTTATAAGACAAAAAGTCACTTCAAAAATAATAATTTATCTATTTTTTTAGCATTATGGGGTCTATTAACTCTTTTAGTTTTCGTCTATTTATGGAATTCAAGCCCTGATTATAATCAGCAGAAACAAATGATAAATTCTTGGAATATTAAAATCGTAAATAATTTAAACAAACCAATAGAAAATGCTTTAATTATTGATAATAATAATTCTAATGATACAATTATTTCAAACGCTGAAGGTTATGCTAATTTTCATAGATTAAGAAATAATTCTGTCATAATACAAGCCAAAGGTTATGTTTCAGACACAATTGATATAAATGAATTAACTGAAAATAAAATATATTTATTAAAATCTACTAAAAAATAACGTTGCCTAAATAAACAGAACTATGAGCAACCAGACCCACCCATCAGGCTTTTCTCCCATTAATACAGGTGTTGCTTTTGGAATTTTAGAACCTGATGCTCAAAAACTTTTATCAACAGTAGTAATGCACGAAATAATACACGCATTAGGTTTAAAACATTTTTTTAGTGAAAAAGATAAAGATGACAATTTAGCAAAGCAAGGTAAAAAGCATATCTTTAAATTTAAGACGGCTAATATATATATATATATATATATTCAATTACAACTAAATAATAGCACTTTTTCTTGTCATTTATTTAATGATAAAAAAGATTTTGATAAGTTAGTTTCGTGTTT
>CAYOWM010000424.1:0-1647 GCA_964407635.1 uncultured Flavobacteriaceae bacterium | reverse complement strand
AAGTATTGATTCAAATCCAATGCCTATACCAATTAAGATAACGAATTTAGATAAAATTTTACATTTTAGTGCTTATTTTACCTTAACCACAAGCTGGTTTTTTGCTCTAAGAGAAAAAAACAAAAAATTACTAATCATAATTTCGCTAATTTTATATGGTATTTTATTAGAATATTCGCAAGAATGGTTCACTACAACACGAACAAAAGACATATATGATGCCATTGCAAACACAACTGGTATAGTTATTGCTGCTATACTTTTTAAATATATTTATAAGTACTATAAAAAAATGTTTGCATAATTTAATTTTTTTACTAAATTAGCAACCGATTAAAACCCAAAAATATGGAAGTTAAAAAAAGTCCGAAAGCAAATCTCGAAAACTACACGAAGTTGTTCATGCTACTTGGTTTACTTTTTTCACTATTTGTAGTGTATAAAGGTATTCAGTACAAAACTGTTTACCAAGTAGAAAGCCTTGGAGATGGAACCGCTCAAGAAGAATTAGAGGAAGAAATTCCTATCACACAACAACAAATTGAGGAAGTGAAACCACCACCACCTCCACCACCACCAGCTCCAGAAATTATTGAAATCGTAAAAGATGACAAAGAAATTGAGGAAACAGTACTTGAATCTACTGAAACGGATGAAGATGAAGTTATAGAAGCTCCTGAAGAAGATGAAATTGACGAAGTTGTAGAAGAGGAAGTTGTAATTGAAGAAGTTCCTTTTGCAGTTATCGAATCGGTACCAACATTTCCTGGATGTAAAGGTACAAATGCTGAAAAGAAAAAATGCTTTAATAAAAAAATGCAAAAACATATTGCAAAAAACTTTAATGCCGATTTAGCACAAGATTTAGGTTTATCTGCTGGTAGAAAAAAAATAGCGGTACAGTTTATCATTGACGAAAAAGGAAATGTTGTGGATATTAGATCTAGAGCACCGCATCCTAGATTAAAAAAAGAAGCAGAAAGAATTATTAAAAAACTACCTAAATTAATTCCTGGTAAGCAACGTAATAAAAATGTACGTGTTAGGTATAATTTACCAATTGTATTTAATGTAGAAGATTAATTTTTATCCTTATACTATAAAAAAATCCCACAATTTGTGGGATTTTTTTATTTACAACTATATCACTCTTTAGAAACTTTAAAATCAATATAACAATCAAAACAATGAAAATCATTATAATATAAAGGCACAGGAATCATAAAAAGAAATAAAAGCCAACCAACTGCTCCTCGTATTTTTCTACTTTTCCTAATATTATTCGATTTACAATTAGGACAAACAATATCTTTACTATTAGAAACTTTAATTTCTTGCATATTTTCAGTATTTCTATACACACTAAAATCAAATAATTTTAATAACTCCTTTGCTCTAAGCACTTCCTTTTTATTAACTTGCAATTTTACACCACCAATAGCATTGGATAAAAAATTATCCGATTGAATAGTTAATTCATCTTTTAAATACACATAAATTCCTTCCGATTCTAACTTACTTTTTATAATATATGCATGTTGCGGATATTCAAAAGTTGCAATAGTTACCAATTTTGTCATAATTTTTATTTATATACCAAACTTCAATTCTAAATAAATTTGGTATAAAAATATATAAATTATTCAT
>CAYOWM010000423.1:0-1648 GCA_964407635.1 uncultured Flavobacteriaceae bacterium | reverse complement strand
CCGAATGTATGTATTTAGGAATTCCTGTAAAAACAAGACATAACGAAGTTGCTCCAAACCAATTTGAATTAGCTCCTGTTTTTGAGGAAACAAATCTTGCTGTTGACCACAATTCGCTTTTAATGGATGTGATGGCAAAAATTGCAAATCGCCATCATTTTAAAATTTTATTACACGAAAAACCATTTGCAGGTATTAATGGCTCTGGTAAACATAATAATTGGAGTTTGGCTACTAATACTGGAGTAAACCTACTTAGTCCAGGAAAAACACCAATGAGCAATTTACAATTTTTAACCTTTTTTATTAATACCATTAAAGCTGTTCATGATAATGAAGAATTGTTACGTGCAGGTATCGCAAGTGCAAGTAATGACCATAGGTTAGGTGCAAATGAAGCTCCTCCTGCTATAATTTCGGTATTTATTGGCGAACAATTAACCAAGGTATTACAAGAATTAAAAACCGTTACTAAAGGAAAACTTTCTCCTGAAGAAAAAACGGATTTAAAATTAAATGTAGTTGGCAAAATACCTGATGTAATGCTAGATAATACAGACCGAAATCGTACATCACCTTTTGCTTTTACAGGAAATAAATTTGAATTTAGAGCCGTTGGTTCTACACAAAATTGTGCCAATCCAATGACTATTTTAAATACTATTGTTGCTAAGCAATTACAAGAATTTAAAATAGAAGTAGATGCTTTAATAAAAGAGAAAAGTCTTAAAAAAGACGAGGCTATTTTTAATATATTACGAGAATATATTAAAAAATCAGAACGTATATTATTTGAAGGAAATGGCTACTCACAAGAGTGGGAAAAAGAAGCAAAAAAACGTAAATTAAGCAATAATAAAACAACTCCTGAGGCTTTAAAAGCTAAAGTTTCTAAAAAAGCTATTGCTTTATTCGAAGAAATGGAAATCATGACTAAAGTAGAGTCCGAAGCAAGATACGAAATTGAAATTGAAGAATACACTATGCGAATCCAAATAGAAGGACGTGTTTTAGGTGATTTAGCAAGAAATCATATTGTTCCTACTGCCATAAAATACCAAACTGCTTTAATTAAAAACGCACAAGGATTAAAAGCTATTTTTGGTAAAGAATTTAAAGATATTGCAAAAGAGCAATTAGCACTAATTAAAGATATTTCAAAACATATAACTGCTATAAAATCTAAAACCAAAGCAATGATTGAAGCTCGTAAAAAAGCTAATAAAATTGAAAACGCTACTAAACAAGCCGAAGCATATTGCAATAAAGTAAAACCGTATTTTGACGAAATACGATACCATTGCGATAAACTAGAAGTTATGATTGACGATGAACTTTGGCCTTTGTCAAAATACAGAGAAATGTTATTTACTAGATAGTTACATTAAAAAATATAAAAGCTCGTACCAAAAAATCAAGTAAATTGTAAAAAATTACTTAATCAAAAAATTTGAATCAAATATAAAAGTTGAGGAAAAAATTATAAAAAGATATTCCACTTGCTTGTAAATGTAAAATAATTAATCTAACTTTACAACAGATTTATATTGCGACAATGTCGCTTTGGCGAAACTGCGGATATAAAATCATTGCACTTAATGGGATGACGAAAAAAAAGAACGGAATATTAACGAAAAATTATTTTAAA
>CAYOWM010000422.1:0-1649 GCA_964407635.1 uncultured Flavobacteriaceae bacterium | reverse complement strand
CTGCATATCGTAATCACGTGCAACCTATTGGAATGGGAGTTGATCCTAAAAAAGTATTTGCCGAACTTTACGGAAAAGTAACAGGAACATCTAAAGGAATGGGTGGTTCAATGCATATTTTTTCTAAAGAACATCGTTTTTATGGTGGACACGGAATCGTTGGTGGTCAAATTCCACTAGGAGCAGGTATTGCATTTGCCGATAAATACCACGACAGAAAAGCAGTTACCTTAACCTATTTTGGCGATGGTGCTGCAAGACAAGGTTCGTTACACGAAACTTTTAATATGGCAATGAATTGGAAATTACCAGTAGTTTTTATCGTAGAAAACAACGGTTACGCTATGGGAACTTCCGTAGAACGTACTGCAAATCATACCGATATTTGGAAACTTGGCTTAGGTTACGAAATGCCTTGCGGACCTGTCGATGGTATGAATCCTATTAAAGTTGCCGAAGCTGTTGACGAAGCTATTGAAAGAGCAAGGTCAGGTAATGGTCCAACTTTTTTAGAAATGAAAACCTATCGTTATCGTGGACACTCAATGAGTGATGCACAACATTATAGAACAAAAGAGGAAGTAGCAGAATACCAAAAAATAGATCCTATTAAGCAAGTTCTAAGCATCATTAAAGAAAACAATTATCTAAGCGATGCTCAAATAAAAGCAATCCAAAGTGATGTAAAAGAAAAAGTACAAGAATGTGTTGATTTTGCAGAAAGTTCCGCATATCCACCAAAAGAACAATTATACAATATGGTTTACGAACAAGAAAATTACCCGTTTGTAAAACACAGATATTAATACTAAAAATTATATTTTTTTGAATTAATTATTCAAAAAATTTAACCTAAAATAAATAAAATATGGCGGAAATAATAACGATGCCTCGTTTAAGCGACACAATGACTGAAGGTGTTGTAGCTCAATGGTTAAAACAAGTTGGTGATAAAATTGAAGAAGGCGATATTCTTGCCGAAATTGAAACCGACAAAGCAACTATGGAATTTGAATCTTTTAACGAAGGTACATTATTATATATCGGATTAAAAGAAGGAGAAACTGCTCCTGTAGATTCTTTATTAGCAATTATTGGCGAAGAAGGAGAAAATATAGACGAACTAATTGCTAATTTTAAAGCCGAAACTCCTAAAGAACCAAAAGAAGAAACTGTAAAGGAAGCTCCAAAACCTAAAGTTAAAAAAGAGATTGTTTCCAAACCTGTTGTTAGTACAAAAAATGTTGTAAAGCAAGAACCAACAAAAGCAAAACGCGAAAATGCTAACGAACGCATATTCATTTCACCACTTGCAAAAAAATTAGCATCCGAACGAAATATTAATATCCATCAAGTAACAGGTACTGGCGAAAATGGCAGAATTACCAAATTTGATATTGATAATTTTATTCCTGTAACACAAGGTGTAGCTGTTGCATCTTTCTCTCCTAAAGGAGAAGAAAGTTTTGAAGAGATAAACAATTCGCAAATGCGTAAAGTTATTGCTAGACGTTTGGCAGAGTCTAAATTTTCTGCACCACATTACTACTTAAACGTAGAATTTGATATGGAAAATGCTATTTCGTTTAGAAAACAATACAATTCGTTGCCTGACACAAAAATATCCTTTAATGATATTGTAGTTAAAG
>CAYOWM010000421.1:0-1669 GCA_964407635.1 uncultured Flavobacteriaceae bacterium | reverse complement strand
GACGCTTTAAAAATTGTGGCAAATGGTGTAAATAAACTTAAATCAAACGATAATGGCGTTTTAGTAATTACACACTACCAAAGACTTTTAGATTATATTGTACCTGATTTTGTACATGTTTTATACAACGGGAAAATTATCAAATCAGGTGGAAAAGAGTTAGCACACGAATTAGAAGAAAAAGGATACGACTGGTTAAAATAGCAATATGAAATTGAAAGATAAATTACTAACTTCTTTTTTTGAGTTAGAAAATAAAGCGGTTTTAAATGTAGATGCTTCAATTCACGATATGAGAATACAAGCAATTGATGCGTTTGAAAAAAAAGGATTTCCTACAAAAAAAGACGAAGAATGGAAATATACTTCCTTACAGTCGCTTTTAAAAAAAGACTATATTATTTTACCGAATAGTGACGAAATTACAGTAGAATTAAAAGATGTAAAAAAATACGTTATTCATGAAATGGATACGTATAAAATAGTATTTATCGATGGTGTTTACAGCTCTTTTTTATCGGAAACGACACATGCAGGAATAGATGTTTGTTTGTTGTCATCCGCAATTGCAAAGCCAAAATACCGAATGGTAATGGATCATTATTTTAATAAAATTGCTAAAAATAACGAAAGTTTTACCGATTTAAACACTGCTTTTGCAAAAGAAGGTGCTTTTATTCATATTACTAAAAACACGATTGTACCAAAACCAATTCAGTTGCTTTATTTTTCAACTAAAGATGTTTTTTTACAGCCTAGAAATTTAGTGATTGTCGATGAAAATTCGCATGTTCAAATCATAGAAAGGCATCAAAATCTTAATAATAATTCAGTTTTAACGAATTCATTAACAGAAATTTACGCAAATAAACGTGCGATTGTTGATTATTATAAAATCCAAAATGATTTAGATACCGCATCTTTAATCGATCAAACATTTGTACAGCAAAAAGACAATAGTATTGTTTCGGTTAATACCTTTAGTTTTGGCGGAAAAATTACGCGTAATAATTTAGAATTTTATCAAGAAGGCGAACGAATTGAATCAAATTTAAACGGTTTTACCCTTATCGGAGAAAAACAAGTAGTAGATAACCACACTTTAGTAAAACACCAACAGCCAAATTGCGAAAGCCACGAATTATATAAAGGAATTTATGCAGATAAAGCAACAGGTGTTTTTAACGGAAAAGTAATTGTAGATAAAATAGCACAACAAACCAATGCTTTTCAGCAAAACAACACCATTTTAATTGGCGAAAAAGCAAGTATTAACGCTAAACCACAATTAGAAATTTTTGCCGATGATGTAAAATGTTCGCATGGTTGTACTATTGGTCAGTTAGATGAGAAAGCATTATTTTATATGCAACAACGTGGTATTCCTAAAAAAGAAGCGAAAGCACTTTTATTATATGCTTTTGGGAATGATGTAATCGAAAAAATTAAACTCGTACAGGTTAAAAAACGAATTACAAAGCTTATTGCTAATAAATTAGGTGTAGAAATGGGTGTTTAGGTTTTTAGTTGGCAGTTGGCAGTATTCAGTTGGCAGTTGGCAGTGTTCAGTAGGCAGTTGGCAGTAGGTAGTCTTTAGTATGTACGTAGTGCTTACTTTAACCCGAAAAATTCATAGGTTTTCGTTATGAAAAGTCAAAATACCAATAAA
>CAYOWM010000420.1:0-1682 GCA_964407635.1 uncultured Flavobacteriaceae bacterium | reverse complement strand
GGTTTTAAAAAAGTATATGATTTACTAGATGCTGCTTGTGATACAATTGCAAGTAAAATTAAATTAAACCAACAACAAAATGACTAATAAAGGAAAACTCTATTTAATACCAACAACCTTAGGAGATAACGAACCTTTAGAAGTTTTACCGTTTTCCTTAAAAAAAATAGTAGAACAAACCACACATTTTATTGTTGAAAACGAAAAAACTGCACGACGATTTATAAAACGATTAATTCCAAAAAAATCACAACAAGAACTTACACTCTACTCTATCGATAAATATGCCGATATTTTTGAAGTACAACATTATTTAGACGCCTGTGAAACAGGAAACAATATCGGATTACTATCCGAAGCTGGAGTTCCTGCAATCGCAGATCCTGGAGCAAATATTGTAAGTCTTGCACACGAAAAAAACATACAAGTTGTACCGTTAGTTGGTCCTTCGTCTATTTTATTAGCTATGATGGCTTCTGGATTAAACGGACAAAATTTTGCTTTTAATGGCTATTTACCTATTGATTCTAAAGAAAGACAACAAAATATTAAACGATTAGAGCGACTTTCAAAAGAACGCAACCAATCGCAAATTTTTATCGAAACTCCTTATCGTAACGATAAAATGTTTGCAGAATTAATTCGCTCTCTAACACCAAGTACCAAACTATGTATTGCAACAGATATTACATTAGCAACAGAATACATTAAAACTTTAGAAATAAAACAATGGAAATCACAAAAATTAGATTTTCATAAAAAACCTACTATTTTTATTATTCACAAATTATAAACGTGCATTTTTATTTGCTGGAATAAAAGACGTATCATAACCTGCAAATTTTTTCATGTAATACGCTATATCACTTCCGTAGGCATCTTTAAAATTTTCATTTCCGTTACTACGCAAATATTTTTTCACATTACCTGCTCCTGCAAGATGTGATGCAGCAAGAATACCAGATTCGGTAATTAAAACACCATGTATCTTTTTTCCTACTTTACGTTTAATATCTTTTCTTAGAATCCACTTATTAACAGAGCATAATGCAATAAAAGCTTCTTCTTGCAATTTTGCATCTTTTAAAAAACCACGAGTGTTGTATATTCTCAATCGTTTAAGCGTTGATCGTCCGAATTGATATTTTCCCAAATAACCTAAGGTATTTACACAATTATAATCTCCTCTAGATTCTTTATGAGCTAAGGCTTCTTTAAATCCGATAAAAGATTTTCCTAAAAATGGTATTTTTGGTTCTTTAAGACTTTCTTGCTTAGTAAGAACAATCGCTACTTGTCCTTTTTTTGGTAAGTTATAAAGTACAGTTTTATTTTCTACTTTATTAAAAAAACTGTTTATTACGATTACTAATAATACAACAACTATATATTTTAAATAGACTTTCATTTATTTTAATTTAATTATAATAGAGTTGTTAATTTCGGGTGCAAATGTACAACAAAAATACAAAACACAAATATTTTTAAATAGCTTAAAATGAATTACTTATATAATTTTACTTTTTAAAAACTACTAAAAAACGTCTATAAATTCAAAAAAGCAACTTAAAATATCTTTTTTAAGTTGCTTTTATTTATCTTAAAATAAGTGTATGCTAATTACTCCTCTTCGGAAGTATTTTTATTTTTTAAAGCATCTGTAGCTTTATGGATAACCGTTT
>CAYOWM010000419.1:0-1698 GCA_964407635.1 uncultured Flavobacteriaceae bacterium | reverse complement strand
TTGTTTTTTGATTCAAAATTCAATATTTACTAAGTGTAGTTTTACTTACATTATTGTTGTTTTTAAATTAGCCACAACAATTTTATATCCGCAGTTTCGCCAAAGCGATATTGTCGTCATATAAACCTGTTGTAACAGTTGGATTAATTATTTTACAATCACAAGCAAATTTAATAATTTTTTATAACTTTTCCTTGATTTTTATATCTGGTTTAATATTATTTACCTTCCTCTTTTTTCATTTTTTTATGTTCTTTATTCCAAACTTTTATTTTATCATCTGCTTTAATACCATCAAGTACTTCGATATTAATACCATCCGAAACACCTAATTTTACGTCGGTTTTTTCAAATTTGTCATTTTCTTTTAAAATCTCTACGTATGGTTTTTTTGTTTTTTTGTCGTATTGTAGTAGTGCTTCTCTAATAGATAATACACTATCTCTTTTTTCGATAACTATTGTTGCGTTAGCACTGTAATTTGCTCTAATATTTGAATCTGTTTTTTTGTCTAAATCGCCTTCTACTTTAAATTGAATAGCACCGTTTTCCTCTTTTCCTTTTACAGCAATAAAACCCAATTTCGCCTTAAATTCTTCATCCTCTAGAGCACCAACGGTAATATCTAAAGTCATTCCTTCTTTAAGTTTACCAACTTCGGCTTCGTCAACTTTGCCTTCAAAAATTATTTTTCCCATATCTGCAATAGTTGCAATGGTTGTACCTGCATTAAAATTGTTACTTTGAATTACTTGATCTCCAACTTCCACAGGAATTTCTAAAACCGTACCTGTAACAGTTGCTCTAATATTTGTGTTTGCAGCACCACCAGAACCAACATATCCTTTTTTTATTATTTGCAAATCGTTTTGTGCATTTTTTAGATCTTGTTTTGCTTGGTTGTAAGCTAATTCGGTATTTTCAAATTCGTTTTTAGCAATAACACCTTTATCGAATAATGCTTTACTACGATTGTATTGAATTTTAGCATTACTTAAGTTAATACGAATTTTTCCCATTTGATTTCTAACATTATTGATAGACTGTTCGTTAGGAACGACTTTTACCTTTGCAATTAAATCGCCTTTTTTTACTTTATCGCCTTCTTTTACCAGAATTTTACTAATAATTCCTGATATTTGTGGTTTAACCTCTACTTCTTCTTTCGGAATTATTTTACCAGTTGCTACAACTTTATTGATAATATTTTTCTTTTTTAATTGTTCGGTTTTGTACTTCTTTTTAGGTTTTTTATTGGTGCTATAAACTTTCTTTACCGAAATTAATACAAAGATTAATAATAATCCTATTCCTAAATAAATTAATGTTTTTTTCATTTTATATTTCTTTTATTTTATTCTTCTCTTAATGCTTCTATTGGTTTTATTTTTACTGCTTTTTTTGCAGGTATTAATCCGATAAGTAAACTCAAAAATAACATCAACAAAAAGGAGATGATTACTTGTGCAAAACTTATCGATGGGTTTACAAACGGATATTCTGTATGTCCGAAATTATTATCTAATAGTGTTAAAATTCCTACGGAAAGTACAAATCCTACGAGTCCAGAAAATACCGTTAGTACCACAGCTTCTAAAATTATTTGTCGTTTAATTACTTTTGGTGTTGCACCTAATGCTCTTCGAATACCAATTTCTTTGGTTCGTTCTTTTACGGTAATAAGTAAAATATTACTAA
>CAYOWM010000418.1:0-1699 GCA_964407635.1 uncultured Flavobacteriaceae bacterium | reverse complement strand
AAGGTTTGTAAGTTTTTTATATGGCGTTTGCCTATAGAACCACCACCAATTATAAGTATTGGTTTATATATTAATTTTTTCAATTTATTGGTTTAAACTATTATTTATTTTTAGATATTTATCTAATGCTATTTGCAGCATGTTTTTTTCTATTAAGTATTTCTCTATAAATTCTCTAAAAGCACCTTCACCTCCGTTTTTTGATAAAACCCAATTTACTTGATTTTGTATGTATTCTGGTGCTTGTTTAGGACAAGCAGATAATCCTACTTTTTGCAACAATTTAATATCGTTAATATCATCACCAATATAGGCTATATCCTTCCAATCTAAATTGTATTTCTGATGTAATTTATCGGCTACTGCTACTTTGTCTTTTATGCCAAGAAAGAGGTTTTTTATTTTTAGTTTTTCCGCTCTTCTTTTTACAATTTTTGTGTTTTCACCTGTAATAATAGCCATAGGAATATCTAAAAGGCGTAAAAATAAAACGCCAACACTATCTGAGGTATTAAATTTTTTTAATTCATTGTTGGCTTTGTCGTAAAACATACCTCCATCTGTCCAAACACCATCAATATCGGTTATAAATAATTGTATATTTTTACTATTCAAAATCACTTTCTTTTAATGTAACATCTGCATCTATATCTTTAATAGCTTTTTTACCTATAATACAATCTTTATTTATCCATTTAATACCGTCTCCTGGTGATTTAAGCGTTAGCATTTCTTCGGTTAATATAGTTCCTTTTTTGATATCTATTTTACTGGTAACACTTCTTGCTAGTTTTACTTTTGCCATTTCAGTTACAGGATTAACAACTTTAACACCATCACCCATTACGCGTTCTGTTGCACGAATATAGTCTACTAATTTAGCTAAACCTGCTTTTTCTAACGAACCAGGCTGATCTGTACCTTTCATACTTCTGTCTAGCGTTATGTGTTTTTCAATAATCGCAGCACCCATAACCGATGCAGCGGTAGAAGTAACCACACCAGAAGTATGATCGGAAAATCCTACAATATATCCATATCGTTCTTTTAGAGTATCCATAACTTTTAAGTTTACATTATCTAATGAGCATGGATATTCAGATGTGCATTGCATTATTGCAAGTTTATTTTTTCCCAATTGTAAAACTTTTAAGGCTTCTTCAATATCTTCTATACTAGCCATTCCTGTTGATATAATAACAGGTTTTCCTACTTTTGCTAAGGCTTCTAATAGCGGGATATTGGTAAGGTCTCGTGATGCTACTTTATAAAAAGGTGTATCAATTCTTTCTAAGAGTTCAAGGGATGGAACATCGCATGGTGTACAAAAATATGTAATTCCTTTTGCTAGAGCATATTCTTTTATTTCACGATGTTGCTCTTCGTTTAGTTCTAAAAACATACGGTGTTCGCCATAGGTTTTTCCAAAGGAATTTTTATTTTCATAAGGTCTGTTAAATGCTTCCTTGGTCAATTCAGATGGAATATCTCTTTTTTGAAATTTCACAGCATTTGCACCACATTCTACAGCCATATCAATTAAATCTTTGGCTAATTTTACTTTACCATTATGATTTTGTCCGATTTCTGCTATAATATAGGTTGGGAAATCATCTCCTATTTCTATACCATTTAAATTAATAGACAATTTGTCTGTATCTTTTTTTGTACGAATTTTATTTTCGAAATGTGCATATAT
>CAYOWM010000417.1:0-1709 GCA_964407635.1 uncultured Flavobacteriaceae bacterium | reverse complement strand
AACAACCATGCGGGTTTCTGCTGGATATACAACAAACCCAATTACTTATCCAACGTCTTGTCAAGTAAATTTCTTTGGAGAAGTAGAGGATTATACAATTAATGTTCTTGGAGTAAATGGTATTTCAGACTCTACTTTAAATGAAACAGTTAACTTATACCAAACAGAAAGTAATATTAACATTAATACTACTAATGGATCAAATATTAAAAAGGTACTGATTTACGATCTTTTAGGAAAGCGTTTAGTGAGTCAATTAGTTAATACAGCACAGGTTTCTATTGATGGTGTTACAATTAGTCAAGGTACTTTATTATTAGTAAAAGTAGTTTTAGAAAATGATAAAGTAATTTCAAAAAAATTGCTTTATAGATAGTAAGTCCAATTAAAAATCTATATGATTAAAACCCTCAAATTGAAATTTTCAATTTGAGGGTTTTATTTTGTATAGACTTACTTTATTTTATGTTTTCTAATAACATTTGTTACAAAAATTAAAAATTGTATTTGTATATTTGCCAAAAATTAAATTAAAATTCAAATGGCAATAATAATAACAGATGAATGTATAAATTGTGGTGCTTGTGAACCTGAATGTCCAAATAATGCAATTTACGAAGGAGCTGACGATTGGAAATATTCTGATGGTACTAATTTAAAAGGTAAAGTAGTATTACCAAACGGAAAGGAAGTAAATGCAGATATAGAAATAGAAGCATTAAATGACGAAGTATATTTTATTGTACCAGACAAATGTACCGAATGTGTAGGTTTTCATGAAGAACCACAATGTGCAGCAGTTTGTCCTGTAGATTGTTGTATTCCTGATGAAAATCATGAAGAATCTCAAGAGGAATTAGAAAACAAGCAAAAATTTATGCACAACGATTAAATTTATTTTTTATGTAACGGACTAATAATTTTTACATCGCTAAATGCTATTACGCCTCTGATAATACCATCTATACTTTTTTTAAGAGCCTCAATTAGTTGTAGTTTTAATTGCGATTTATGGTAAATAATACTTACTTCTCTTGCAGGAACAGGTTTTTCAAACTCTCGTAGATTTTTACTATCCGCTTTACACAAATCTAAAGTTTGTAAATATGGTAATAAAGTCATGCCTAATCCTTCTTTAGAAAGTTTAATTAATGTATTGAAACTGCCGCTTGTTAGCGTAAAATCTTGTTCGCTTGTTTGTAAAGATTTGCAAAGATTTAAAATACTATCTTTAAAACAATGACCGTCTTCTAATAATAAAATATCCTCTAAGTCTAAATCGTTTACAGTAATTTTTTTATTTTTAAATAATCGATGTTTGTCTGATAGGTAACCAACAAACGGTTCGTAATATAAAATACGTTCCTTAATACTAGTATCTTCTAACGGAGTTGCCGCAATTCCGACATCCAGATGACCATCTTTTAATTTTTTAATGATTTCTTCGGTAGTTAATTCCTCAATAATTAAATGGACTTTAGGATATGATTTTATAAAATTTTTAATAAACAATGGCAATAATGTTGAAATAACAGTCGGAATTATTCCAATTTTAAAATCACCACCAATATATCCTTTTTGTTGTTCTACAATATCGGTAATACGCTGACTTTCATCTACAATTATTTTTGCTTGATCGATTATTTTTATGCCAATATCGGTAAGTTGAATTGGTTTTTTTTTACGATTAAATATGGTAACATCTAATT
>CAYOWM010000416.1:0-1714 GCA_964407635.1 uncultured Flavobacteriaceae bacterium | reverse complement strand
CCTGGTGGAATTCCTCATGGACCACATCCTGGAGCAATTGAACGAAGTGTTGGTAAAAAAGAAACAGGTGAACTAGCAGTAATGATTGACCCATTTAGACCAATTTCTATAACAGAAGAGGCTCTAAATTTAGAAGTGGATGATTATTATAAAAGTTGGTTAATTTAATAATATAAAAAAGGAATTGTTTATTTACATAGTACAACAACAATTCTGTATATAAAAAATAGAAATATGAGTAATTTAAAAAATATTGAAAATTTTGAATATGGCTTGGATAAAATTTTTCCTGAAGCCGAGGATTTCCTTCCAATTATGGGAACGGATTACGTAGAATATTATGTTGGTAATGCAAAACAAGCAGCACATTTTTACAAAACAGCTTTAGGTTTTCAGTCTTTAGCATATGCAGGACTAGAAACTGGTGTTAAAGATCGTACAAGTTATGTAGTCGTTCAAGATAAAATAAAATTAGTTTTGACATCACCAATGCCAACTGATGATGGTTCTAATAACGAAATTTTTGAACATATTGCAAAACACGGCGATGGTGTAAAGGTAATTGCTCTTTGGGTTGAAAATGCTAAAAAATCTTGGGAAGAAACCACAAAACGAGGTGCAAAATCGTATTTTAAACCAAGAATTGAAAAAGATGAGCATGGTGAAGTTGTTAAAGCAGGAATCCATACCTATGGCGATACAGTACATATTTTTGTAGAAAGAAAAAATTATAAAGGAACTTTTTTACCTGGTTTTACAAAATGGGAAAGCCATTATAATCCACCAAGTTGTGGTTTAAAATATATCGATCATATGGTTGGTAATGTAGATTGGGGACAAATGAACGTTTGGGGAAAATTTTATCGTGATGTTATGGGTTTTGCTCAATTAATATCCTTTGATGACAAAGATATTTCTACAGAATATACGGCATTAATGAGTAAAGTAATGACAAACGGAAATGGTAGAATAAAATTCCCTATTAATGAACCAGCAGAAGGTAAAAAGAAATCGCAAATTGAAGAATATATTGATTTTTATCAAGGTGCAGGAGTGCAACACATTGCCGTTGCAACCGATGATATTGTTTTTACCGTTTCCGAAATGAAAAAACGTGGTGTAGAATTTTTGTATGTTCCAGGTACATATTACGATACGGTTGGTGATAGAGTAGGCGAAATTGCCGAAAATATGGATGTGCTTAAAAAACATGGAATTATGGTTGATAGAGATGATGAGGGATATTTATTGCAAATTTTTACCAAACCATTAACCGATAGACCAACTTTATTTTTTGAAATTATTCAGCGAAAAGGAGCACAATCTTTTGGAAAAGGTAACTTTAAAGCTTTATTCGAATCTATCGAAGCGGAACAAGCTCGTAGAGGAACATTATAACAAAAAGCGAATTGTATATTGTGAAACTCCTAAGATTTTTTCTTGGGAGTTTTATTTTTATTGGTTTTTTTGGGTCGTTATGAAAGTTGGATATTATCAAAACAATTCAATAGAGATTTTTTTTGCATAAAATACCTGTATTGATGATAGGCTTTATCAACGTTCTAAATATGGAGGGTTTGGCATTTTAAAGCATTTAATTTTCTCCCTATAGCTATCGGTATTGCACTATGTTTATTTATTACTATCATCTTGATTTTTAACACTATCTACCAAATGCACTATATTTTTTATTGTGCCCAGTATTTAGTTAGAT
>CAYOWM010000415.1:0-1717 GCA_964407635.1 uncultured Flavobacteriaceae bacterium | reverse complement strand
CTTAATTTTTATTGGTGTAATTTGGATGTTTATTCATGCTATTTTATTAATAGGAGTTGCCAAATTAATAAAAGCTCCGTATTTTTTCTTGGCTGTTGGTAGTCAAGCAAATGTTGGAGGTGCAGCCTCTGCTCCTATTGTAGCCTCTGCTTTTCATCCTTCGTTAGCTACGGTTGGTGTATTATTAGCAGTTTTAGGCTATGCAGTTGGTACACTTGGTGCAATTATATCTGCGGAATTAATGCGAATTGTTACAAATGGTTAATCAATTATCTAAAATGGAACAAACAAAATGGAATAAATTCTTAAACGAATTTGCAAATATTTTTTTCTTTTGGTTTTTTGGAATTATTTTTTTCTTCTTATTTAGAATATTTTTTATTCTATTTTTCAGAAATGAATTAGGCGAAAATGTTTCCGTAACAGACTATTTCAAAGTTTTTTATATGGGCTTTAAGTTTGACACTCAAACTACTACTTATTTTATCATTATACCCTTTTTAAGTTTATTAATACTTTCAAAATTTAATAAATTTAATGTGATAAAAAAGATAAGAAAAATATTTCAAATACTATTCGTTATTCTCGCTACTTTAATATCGGTAATAACTATTAATTATTATCAAGAATATAACGATCAATTTAATCAATTTCTATTTTTAGGTCTTTATGATGATAAAAAAGCAGTAATGACAATTATTAAAGAGGATTTTCATCCAATTCTAAACAGTATAGTGTATTTAATTGTAGTTGCCTTAGCATTTTTATGCTTTAAATATTTTGAAACCAAACAAAAAATTTACCAATTTTTAATTAAAATTCAATCTAAAAAAAACAATATTTTCTTAGTAATTTTAAGTATTCTATTTGTATTTGCCAACCTAAGAGGTTCTTTTGGAAGTAGACCTGTATTAAGAAAATTTGCTTATCTTACCTCAGATAATTTTTTAAATAAAACTATTATCAACCCTTTTAAATCCTTAAAATATGCTATTGATGATTTTAAAGAGATCAACCAAAATACTAAAAAAAATCCTTTTGGTACATTTAACTATAATAGTAAAACAATTTCTAAATTATTACTTAAAAAAACAAATGGAGCAACCATAAAAAAACCAAAACAGATATTTATTATCGTTATGGAAAGTTATGATTCTTGGCCTTTATTAGACAAATATAAATCATTTAATGTAGCTAATAATTTAAAAGAAATCAGACGGAAATCTATGTATTTCACCAATTTTTTACCTGCTGCAAACTCTACAATGAATTCATTTAGTTCTATCATAAGTAATGTGCCATTTACAGGCATAAATATCGGAAGAATTGGTGCCATAAACGGTGCTTACAAAACTGCTATGTTTAGCTCTTTTAAAAAATTAGGATATGAAACTACTTTTTTTAACGGTGGTTTTCTTTCTTGGCAAAATGTTGGTAATTTCATGACAAATCAAGGTGTGGATAAAATTTATTCTGCACCTGATGCAAATACAAAAACTAACACTAGTTTATATGGCATTGAGGATGATGTGCTTTTTGATATGGTATTAAAAAAAACCGATACAATTCATGCAAGTCTTAACGTAATTCTTACAACATCTTACCATCCTCCTTTTACAATTGATGTTGAAAGTTTAGGGTTTCCGTATAAAACAAAAAAAGATTTACCAACAGATGCTCAGAAATATTTTAGCGGAACTATGAGTATAAAAGCTCT
>CAYOWM010000414.1:0-1719 GCA_964407635.1 uncultured Flavobacteriaceae bacterium | reverse complement strand
GGATGTTTATAAAACGGATGAACATATTGTATTGTTAGATTCGTTGATAACTAGTGTTTCAGGATATCAAAAAAAACAAGATTCTCTCATTACATCTTATATAAATTCTGGTTATTTTACTGTAAAGATAGATTCTATTGTTTCTAGCCTTAAACGAAAACAGGTTTATATTGATTTTGGCAATAAATATACCTATATAAAGATAAATACACCTATAAGTGAAAAATTAAAATTAGAAATAGAAAAAATAAATAAAGTTACTTTTACTAACGGGTTTCTTAAAATTAAATTAAAAGAACTCCCCAAATTTATTTTCAATTTAAAAAAAGCATTTACTCTTGACGGTTTTAGTTTTGTGTCGATACAGTTAATTCATTTTTTAGTGGAAAATGAAAATACGATACGTGCAGATATTTCAATAAAAAAATCTAGTATTCGTAAAATTGATAAAATTATAGTGAAAGGATATCCTAAGATGCCAAAATCGTTTTTAAAAAGAAAGATTTTAAAAAATAATAACCGTGTGTTTTCTAAGCTAGTTTTGTCAAAAATTTCAGATAATTTAAAACGAATCCCATTTGTAGAGCAAATTAGAAAGCCAGAAGTATTATTTACAAAGGATTCTACTATTATATATACGTATCTAAAAAAAAGCAAAAAAAATTATTTTGATGGCTTAGTTGGTTTTTCTACAGAGAATAAGCAAGTAAATTTTACAGGACATCTTAATTTGTTTTTACAAAATGTATTTGATTATGGTGAATTTTTTGAAATAAAATGGAATAAAAACCAAAAAGAAAATCAAGATTTAGATATTGCAATACATACACCTTATATAGTTACTTCACCAATAGATGTAGATTTTAAGGCAAACCTTAGCAAACGAGATTCTACCTTTTTGCAAGTGAATTTTGATTTTGGGTTGAGTGCAAATTTGCATAATAATCATAAAATCGGATTAACTTATTCGGTACTGGATAATAGGTATTTGTTACGTACTAATAATTCAGATAATGACGGAATAAATTTTTATTCTAAATTTTATGGAATTAGATATATATATAATAAGGAGTCTAAAAATAAATATATAGATAAAAATATTTTTTTTATGGTAACATCTAGTATTGGAAATAGAATACAATCTAAAAAAAAGACCTCGCAATATAAACTGCAAGGAATACTTTTTAAAAGCTGGAATTTATACCCAAAACATTTTTTAGTTACTAAATTACTAGCTGCAAAATTATTTTCAAATAATTATTTACCAAATGAAGTGTATAGAATTGGAGGAAACACGACAATAAGAGGTGTCAAACAAAATTCATTATATGTAACAGCTTACACTTTATTAAATTCAGAATACCGTTTTTATCAAAGTAAAAAGAACTACCTATATGCTTTTACAGATTTTGGTTATATATACAATAAGGAAAAATGGCAAAAAGCAGGTTCTTTCGGAATAGGATATTCCTTTAAAACTACTTCAGGAATTATTAATCTTAACTATGCCATTAATAAAATAGAAAGCTTACCAATAAATAAAGGAGTCGTATCTATTAATTTTAAGACTTATTTTTAATAACGATGTAAGGACAAAAAGTGTTAAAATATGCAATAATTAACTTTTTTTTTAGAATTAACTTGTTTAATTAACATTTTATTAGGATATTTGTCGCTAATTAATTCAAATAATTATACAAATGAAAACAAAGTTTAATG
>CAYOWM010000413.1:0-1723 GCA_964407635.1 uncultured Flavobacteriaceae bacterium | reverse complement strand
ATTCTTTTGTAAACGGAATTATTTCCTCTGCTATACACGAGACATTTGGCAGTTTTTCTAAATCTGATTTTGAAGTGATTTTTTTTACACCAGTTCCGTCATATCCAAGTGTTTCAGATTTCCAAATAAACGGGAATTTTGGTGTGTTTTGTAATAATTCAGCTTTGTTTTTATAGCGTTGGTAGTTGGCTGTTGGTATGTTATGCTTGTGATAGAAATCTTTTTGTTTTCCTTTATTTTGAATGGTTTTTAGTAGAGCTGGTTGTGGGTAAACGATAATTCCTTCCGATTCTAATCGCAATAAAGCATCTACATTTACATGTTCAATTTCAACAGTTAATACATCTACTGTTTTTCCGAAATTATATACATCCTCAAAATTTTTCCAATCGCCAAGTACAAAATCATTTGCAATTTCTGCACAAGGAGCATTTTTGTCATTCTCTAAAACAGCAGTAAAAATATCTAATTTTTGGGTTTCGGTAAGTAACATTCTTCCGAGTTGTCCTCCACCTAAAATACCAAGTTTAAAATTTGAGGAATAGTAGTTTTTCATTAGCTACGTATAATTAAAATATCACCATTAACCGTTACGGTATAAGCTCTAGCTGCATACCTAATATTACTATTTTCCGGAGCTCCGTTAATAATTTGAAACCGTTCGCCATCACAAGGACAAACCATAAATAAACCGCTATCATCTACGTCCATTGTAGAGCAAGATTGTAGTTCTATATGCGGACAAGCTCTGTCAAAAGCGACGTATCCAGTACCAGAATAATAGATAACCAAACCTCTAATTCCGCCTTCAGCATAGGCAAATCCTCCTGGAATATGCAAATTTGCATATTGAGGTAAATTCAAATTAATACTTTCGTTTACCGAAACATTTGGTAAAAATCTATTAGAATCAATATTATCATCCGAGCAAGACGCAAATGCAAGGAACAAAATTGCGATAAATATATTTTTCATGGTATATAATTAATAGTTGTTGTGGCAAAAATAGAATTATTTTGTATATTTGTACCTATAATCTCAAACCAAATACACTTTGGCGTTGGGATTTTTAATTTATAGTGAATTAATTATCAATTTTCTATATAAAAAAATAAAAAATTATGAGTAAAGTTTCGTATTATACAGAAGAAGGTTTAAAAGAATTACGTGCAGAGTTGGAACAGCTAGAAATGGTAGAAAGACCTCGTGTTACCAAAGATATTGCGGATGCAAGAGATAAAGGTGATTTAAGTGAAAATGCAGAATACCACGCTGCAAAAGAAGAACAATCGCTTTTAGAATATAAAATAGTGCAATTAAAAAACACCATTGCAAGTGCTAGAGTTATTGACGAATCTAAATTAGATTTAACCAAAGTTTTAGCTCTTTCTAAAGTTAAAATTAAAAATTTGAATAACAATATGGAATTTGAATATACTTTAGTTGCCGATTCAATGACCAATTTAAAAGAAGGTAAAATTTCTATAAATTCACCTATCGGAAAAGGTTTGTTAGGTAAAAAAGTTGGCGATATTGCAGAAATTAAAATTCCTGCTGGTATGATGAAATTAGAAATTTTAAACATTTCAAGATAATGTCTGTTTTTACTAAAATAATTTCAGGAGAAATACCAAGTTACAAAATTGCAGAAAACGAAAATTTCTTTGCTTTTTTAGATATTAGTCCAAATGCTAAAGGACACACTTTGGTTATTCCTAAAAAA
>CAYOWM010000412.1:0-1724 GCA_964407635.1 uncultured Flavobacteriaceae bacterium | reverse complement strand
ATAGAACTAGGAAAAAATTAAATCTTTTTGATGGTAATAGCAAACAAAAAATATCTGAAGGTGTTGAATTTAAAAATATTAACACACCTCAACTCGATGAAATTATAGGAAAAAAACACGCCGAAACTTTACGCGAAGAATTAGAATTAATAAACGAAGTTTATCCTAAATTTAACTTAAACGAATATTTAAAAGGCGATTTGCAACCTGTATTTTTCGGTTCTGCATTAAACAACTTTGGTGTAAAAGAATTATTAGATTGTTTTATCGAAATTGCTCCTCATCCACAACCAAAACAAGCAGGTACCAGAATTGTTAAACCCGAAGAGACCAAAATGACCGGTTTTGTTTTTAAAATCCATGCCAATATGGATCCTAAACATCGTGACCGCTTGGCTTTTGTAAAAATAGTTTCAGGAACTTTTAAACGAAATACCAACTATTTTCATGTGCGACTAAATAAAAAAATGAAGTTTGCTTCGCCTAACGCTTTTTTTGCCGAAAAAAAACAAATTATAGATCAATCCTTTCCGGGAGACATCGTAGGTTTACACGACACAGGAAACTTTAAAATAGGTGATACTTTAACCGAAGGTGAAATTTTAAATTTTAAAGGAATTCCTGCTTTTTCACCGGAACATTTTAGATATATTAACAATGCAGACCCAATGAAATCCAAGCAATTGGCAAAAGGAATTGACCAATTAATGGACGAAGGTGTTGCGCAACTTTTTATTTTAAACCTTAACGGAAGAAAAGTAATTGGTACTGTTGGCGCTTTACAATTTGAAGTAATACAATACCGTTTAGAACACGAATACGGCGCAAAATGCACTTACGAAAACCTTAATATGCACAAAGTTTGTTGGGTAGCTCCCGAAGATGAAAAAAATACGGAATTTCAGGAATTTAAACGTGTTAAACAACGCTATCTGGCAAAAGACAAAGAAGGTAAATTGGTATTTTTTGCAGATTCCGATTTTACCATACAAATGACAAAAAACAAATATCCAAGTGTTAAATTATATTTTACAAGCGAGTTTTAATACCTTTATTGTAACATTACAAAAAAATTACCTACAAATAAGCAACAATCAACTAAACAATTATTAGTACATTTGTCCGATTTTATAAAAAAATAAATCGCTTTAAAAGCAAAACTCAATACAATGAACGAAAAAAAATTTGATTATAACTCCTTTATCGGAATGGTTTTATTTGGAATCCTGGCTTATGTTTGGGTTTATAATAATCAACCATCACCACAAGAAATAGCCAAGCAAAAAGAAGCGCAAAAACAAGATTCCATTAAAAAATTAACATTAGAAAAGACAAAAAAAATAGATTCTGTTGCGTTAAACCAAGTAGAAAAACAGAATTTTGTATTAGATTCGGCACATATTGCAAAAGCAATAGGTAGTTTTGATTATGCAAAAACATTACCTTCGGCAATAAAAAAAGAAACTACTTTAAAAAATGAAGTTTTAGATATAAAAGTAAATAATTTAGGAGGACAAATTACTTCTTTACAATTATTAAAGTATTCTACTTGGGATAAAAAACCACTCTTTTTAATTAAAAACAACAATGCGCTGTTAAATGTAACTTTCTTTACCAAAGATGGTAGAAAAATTCATACCAAAGATATGTTTTTTGAGCCTTCACTCAGTAAAGATGGTGAAAATCAAGTGTTATCAATGAAATTAAAAATATCGGATAGCCAA
>CAYOWM010000411.1:0-1734 GCA_964407635.1 uncultured Flavobacteriaceae bacterium | reverse complement strand
CTTTTGAAAATTTCTTTTCGGATAATAATTTACCTGAAGCATTTCAATATTTAATAAAATCCGACAAGGTGTTACTATCGCCTCACGTTGCAGGTTGGACTGTAGAATCAAAATATAAACTAGCAAAAACTATTGTAGATAAAATTGAATTGTTTATGCAAAACTTATCTAAGGATAATTAATCCTCTAAAAATGCCAAAACAATACGATAAAAATCAGTTGGATTTTCGGCATGTAGCCAATGTCCTGCATTTTTTATAATTTCAATTGTGCTATTTGGGAAATGTGCTTGAATTAACGGAATATCCTCCGTTGAAATATAACCAGAATTTTCACCTTTTAAAAATAAAGTTGGATTTTCAAAAATGGTAAAACTTGGTAGTGCTTCACCAACTTCTTGGTTGTTTTCCGTTAAAGATTCTAAATTAAAACGATAAGCTAATTTACCTTTTTCTTTCCAATACACATTTTTAAGTAAAAATTGTCTAACACCTTCCTCATCAATATATTGTTTAAAAATAGTTTCAATTTCTCGTCTAGTTTTTACCTTTTCAAAATCTATGGCATTTAAAGCCTCTAAAATAAAATGATGGTGTGGCGGAAAATATTTTGGTGAAATATCTACTACAACCAATTTTTTAACAAATTCAGGATAGCTTACCGAAAAAAGCATTGCTGTTTTTCCACCCATTGAATGACCAATAAGGTTTATCTTGTTTAAATTATAATGGTTACAATATTCGTATAAATCCTCAACTAACAATTCGTAGGTAAAATCATCAGAATGAAAACTTCTACCATGGTTTCGTTGATCGATAAGATGCACTTCAAAATTTTCGGCAAATTTGTTAGCTAAAGATTTCCAATTATCACCCATACCAAAATAACCATGCAAAATGAATAATGGTTCGCCTTTTCCTAAAATTTTTGCATGTAAAATCATTTTATTTTAAAATAATGTTTGTTAAAAATGCAAGTATATATGCAAGAGAAGTCATTCCAAATAATTGGTATAATGGCCATTTCCAAGACTTGGTTTCTCGTCTAACGACAGCAAGTGTACTCATGCATTGCATGGCAAAAGCATAAAAAATTAATAACGAAGCACCTGTAGGTAAATCAAATCTTTTTTTCTTAGTAATCGGATCTATTTCGGCTTCTAATTTTTGCGTAATACTAGAGTCATCCTCTTTATTTTCAACACTATAAATAGTTGCAAGTGTGCCAACAAAAACTTCACGAGCAGCAAACGAACTTATCAGTGCAATACCAATTTTCCAATCGTAACCAAGCGGTTTTATTGCAGGTTCAATAGATTTTCCTAATATTCCGATGTAAGAATGTTCTAATTTATAAGATTCAATTTTTTTATTTATTTCCTTTTCGGAAGTGTGTATCTTTCGATTTAATGTTATTTCTTTATGTACAATATTTGTAGCATTTTTAAACGAATCGGAAGGACCATTGGTTGCCAAAAACCAAATTACGATAGATATGGCTAAAATTATTTTTCCAGCTCCAAACACAAAGGCTTTAGTCTTTTCTAATATGGTATGAAAAACATTTTTTACAGACGGAATTTTATAATTTGGCATTTCAATTACAAAGTAACTTTTACTTTTAACTTTTAATATTTTATTTAAAATATATGCCGAAACTATTGCAGCAAAAAAGCCAATAAAATACAATAAAAATAAGGTTAAACCTTGTAAACCAATACCAAAATAACGTTCT
>CAYOWM010000410.1:0-1744 GCA_964407635.1 uncultured Flavobacteriaceae bacterium | reverse complement strand
ACACTAGATTTATCTCTAGATTTAAACAAAGAGGAAATTGAAAAAACAGTTATGGCAGACGAACGAACTCAAAAGCAATTAGCTGGTAGAGAACCAAAAAAAGTGATTGTTGTTCCTGGTAAAATAGTAAACATAGTTGGATAAAGTATTGGCTTGATATTTGCTGTATTTTCAACTTAATATTCTGTAAAAGCAATCTAAAAAAAGAATTTTTAGATTTTATAATAAAATTAACTATATATGAAATTACGTAAGTTGTCTTTACGGATGCGTATTTTTTTATCTATGCTAGTATTGGTAATTATAGCGTCTATTTTTATCATCGGTTTAGCTATTTATCAATACAAAGAACAAGGTATAGAATACCACAAAAAGCGATTATTACGAAAAGAATCTACCATTAAGGCAACTATTGCAAACGAATTAGACCGAACCACTTTTGAAGTTACGACAAAAGATTTACCAAAAATTTTTAGAGATCAAATTTATAAAATTAGAGATATTCATCGTTTAGATATAGATATTTACGATTTAGACGGAAAAAAATTAATTAGCTCTTTTGCAACGTTTAAAAACGATACCACAAATTACGATTTACCAAAACGAATTATTAAAGAGGTTGAAAATAATGTTGCACATCGGTATTTAGAAAACAAAATTAAAAACGGAAAACGTGTACAAGCATCCTATACGTATATTAACGATGCCAAATTTAAACCTATCGGAATTCTTGGTTTACCATATTTACAAGACAATACCGATCAAAAAAGAGAATTAGGCGAATTTTTAAAACGATTATTATTAGCAAATACTATAATCATAATTTTAGCAGCATTATTAGCATATTGGCTTTCTAATTACATTACAAAATCCATAAAACAAATTAGTGAAAAAATACAAAGTACGGTTTTAGGAACTAAAAATTCAAAAGTAGAAATAAAAAATACCAGTGCAGAAATTGCAACTTTACTAAATGCTTATAACAGAATGGTTGACGAATTAGAAGAATCGGCACTTAAATTAGCAAAAAACGAACGAGAAGGTGCTTGGCGAGAAATGGCAAAACAAGTTGCACACGAGATTAAAAATCCGCTAACACCAATGCGTTTAACCATACAGAGTTTTCAACGAAAATTTGATGCAAACGATCCAAATATTCAGCAAAAATTAAACGAATTTAGCAAAACATTAATCGATCAAATTGACACTTTAACTGCTATTGCTTCGGCATTTTCAAATTTTGCAAAAATGCCTTCACAAAAAAGAGAATCCTTAAATGTAGTACAAGTAGTAAAACACGCAACCGAAATATTTAGCGAAAATTACTTGATTTTTAATTCGCAAGAAAAAGAAATAATTGCACAACTAGATAAAACACAGTTAATTAGAATTGTAACCAATTTAGTTAAAAATGCCATTCAGGCTTTAGACGAATCGGAAAATCCGATAGTAAAAGTACGTGTTTTTAAAACCGAAAAGGAAGTTATTATCACCGTTTTTGATAACGGTAAAGGAATTCCTAAAGAATACACCGAACAAATTTTCGAACCAAAATTCACTACAAAATCTAGCGGAATGGGTTTAGGGTTACCGATGATTAAAAATATTATTCAAGCATATAAAGGCTCTATATCTTTTACTAGTAATCCAAATAACGGAACTACTTTTACGGTAAAATTACCTTTAAAGTAATTTTTTACATAAAATAGTTGTTCGATGATAGACTTTAGTAACGGTTTTATAT
>CAYOWM010000409.1:0-1745 GCA_964407635.1 uncultured Flavobacteriaceae bacterium | reverse complement strand
GTAAAATAATTAATCTAACTTTACAACAGATTTATATCACAACAATATCGCTTTGGCGAAACTGTGGATATAAAACCGTTGCTAAAGTATATCATCAATGCAGGTATTTTATGCAAAAAAATAAAATTTTTTTATTGCTTTAAACCCCTAAGGGTTTAGTTTTACGAATCGCCAAAAACAAGTTTGGATATTGCTTTGGTTTTTGGATATTGTTCTAAAACAATTTTGATAAAAACGGTAATCGGAATGGATAAAATCATTCCTGGAATTCCCCAAATAAATCCCCAAAACATAATCATTATAACAATTATAATAACATTTATCGAAAAAGATTTACCCATAAAAATGGGTTCTAAAATTGCTCCAAATATTACTTGTACTAAAGTAATTAATGCAATAAAAAGTACTAAACTACCAGTTGTTTGAATTTCTACAAATGCAAAAATGGATAATAATATTACTGAAACAATTGAACCAATCATTTGTATAAAATTAAATCCGAAAGCTAATAAACCCCAAAATATAGGAAAATTAACATCAAATAAATAACAAAGAAGTGTAAAACCCAATCCTGTAAAAAAGCTAACTACAAATTTTACTTTTACAAAAGTTTGCATATCTTTTTCTATACGATTAAACATTTTAATGGATTGTGCTTTTCCTTTAATAATAGTAC
The DNA here is from genome assembly GCA_964407635.1 of uncultured Flavobacteriaceae bacterium. GTDB lineage: Bacteria > Bacteroidota > Bacteroidia > Flavobacteriales > Flavobacteriaceae > S010-17. The sequence goes on along the minus strand of CAYOWM010000409.1, from coordinate 1,069 downwards.
TGTTTAGTATTTTTTGAAAATTAAACGATTCGGCAAGTAATAGAATTACAAAAAATAAGACAATTAAGGATGTAGAAATGATGTTTTTAAATGACATTCCTATGGAAATAAGACTTTTATTTATATCTATTTTATTGAGGTAATGCATACTTATATTTTCATTTTCCTCTCTGTCTGAACCTATCATATCCTCTAGTGGTACTAATAAAGTTTCTAATTTATTGTCTATTTTTGTTAGGACTTCCGATTTAGTAGAAAGAATTTCGTTACTTGCTAATTTTGCAATTTCTAAGCCTAAAATAAAAAATAATACAATTGATATACTAACAATGGATAATCTAAAAAAACGATTTACTTTCTTTTTTTTAAGCCATCTCATTAGTGGTAAAAATAAAAGAGAGATAAACATCGAAAATGCTAGAGGTACAAATATAAATGCTAATTTTTGCAAGACAATAAATATAATTGGTACTGCAATTATTAAGAGTAGTATATTGGTTGTTTTTAGTTTATTCATTGTTTTTTTATTTCTTTTTTTAAAAAAATGTTATTGTAATTTTTCGCCAATATAGATTAGTTTATTTCCTTTTTCAATTTCACCAATTTCCGATCCGTTTGATGAAATAATTTTTAAATCGCCATTTTTTAATTTTATAAATAGCGTAACAATATTGTCGTTTTTAGACACTTCTTTTATTAAAGAGTCGTAATGTTCTTTAGATTTTATTTCAATTTCGTGAATTGTTGGATCTTTCCGTATAATTTCGGCAAGTTTGACAAAATCATCGGTATGTGAAAATAAACCTTCGTTTGGTTTTAGATTTATATCGTTTCGTTCTTCGGAAGTGATTAATCTAAAGCTACCATGTTCGCCAAATTGTTCTTGAAATTTTGTAATACAGTGGTTGTTTACTTTTGCGTTTGCAGTTAAAGCCATAAGGTAACCAATATCGGTTAGTTCTATATTGTTTTCTAATTCGTCTGAAAAAACATCTTCTTGAATTGCCTCTAAACCAAGTTTTTTGGCTTTTTCAATATTTTCAGGATTTGCATCAACAAGCACAACATG
>CAYOWM010000408.1:0-1750 GCA_964407635.1 uncultured Flavobacteriaceae bacterium | reverse complement strand
ATGTTGATAAATTAGACAATGAAATAGATGCTTTAGCAGGTGCTACCATAACCAGTAATGGAGTTACAGCAATGCTAAAAAACGAATTGAAATTATACGAACCGTATTTTAAAAAATTAATAAACAAATAATATTATGGGACTTTTAACAAAAAAAGATGCAGCTTTAATCAAAGATCCATTATTCGATAACAATCCTATTACTGTACAAGTACTAGGTATTTGTTCGGCTTTAGCAATTACAGCAAAATTAGAAGCAGCTATTGTAATGGCAATTTCTGTAATGTTTGTAGTAGCTTTAGGTAATGTAGTTATCTCTTTAATGCGAAATATTATTCCTTCTAAAATACGAATTATCGTACAGTTAGTTGTAGCTGCTGCATTAGTAATAATCGTAGATTTAGTATTAAAAGCATACGCATACAATTTAAGTAAAACTCTATCGGTTTTTGTAGGATTAATTATTACAAACTGTATTATTATGGGTCGTTTTGAAGCTTTTGCTTTAGCAAACTCTCCTTGGCGTTCCTTTTTAGATGGTCTAGGTAATGCTGCTGGTTACGGAATTATATTAGTAATTGTAGCATTCTTTAGAGAACTATTAGGTACAGGCGATTTATTAGGACTAGGACAAAAATTTATGGGACATCCTTTATTAGGAAATCCTATTCCTGGTGAAATGTCAGGACTATATGCTCTTGGTTATGAAAATAACGGATTTATGTTATTATCACCAATGGCTCTAATTGTATTAGGAATTGTTATTTGGGTGCAACGTAGTAGAAACCCTAAATTAATAGAAGATTAAAAGTTAAGAGTAAATCTTAAATAACTTTATAAGATAAAAAAATGGAATATTTAGAATTATTTTTTAAGTCCATCTTTATGGACAACATGGTATTTGCAACCTTCTTAGGAATGTGTTCGTACCTTGCCGTTTCTAAAAAAGTAAGTACAGCTGTTGGGCTTGGTGCAGCAGTAGTATTTGTATTAGCAATTACCGTTCCTTTAAACTGGTTGCTAGATACGTACATATTAAAAGCTCATGCTCTAGTATGGTTAGATGGTAATTTACGTACACCAGAACTTAGTGCATATTACGATTATGATTTAAGCTTTTTATCGTTTATTTTATTTATCGCAACGATTGCAACTATGGTACAATTAGTAGAAAATATTGTAGAAAAATTCTCACCATCTTTATATAATTCACTTGGTATTTTCTTACCATTAATTGCTGTAAACTGTGCAATTTTAGGAGGTTCTTTATTTATGCAATCTAGAGAAATTCCAACATTTGGTATGGCAACTGTTTATGGAATTGGTTCTGGTATCGGATGGTTTTTAGCTATCGTAGCAATTGCTGCAATTAGAGAAAAAATACGCTATTCAAACGTACCAGCTCCTTTAAGAGGATTAGGTATTACTTTTATTATTACAGGACTAATGGCAATTGGTTTTATGAGTTTTGGAGGAATGCTTACTGGTGGAAGTAAAAAGAAAGCTAAAAAAGAAACTAAAATTGTTAAAATAGAAAAAACAACAGACGCTATTCAAAAAAAAATAGCTAAAAATAACGAAAAAGTAAATCAATAATGATAATAGCAGTAAGTACACTTGGAACCATTGTAGCAACGGTAATTTCTTTTTTAATCGTTACCTTATTTTTAGTTGCTATTTTACTATATGTAAAGCAAAAATTAGCTCCATCAGGACCTGTTAAAATAAAAATTAATGGCGAAAGAGAAATC
>CAYOWM010000407.1:0-1763 GCA_964407635.1 uncultured Flavobacteriaceae bacterium | reverse complement strand
AACCAAAATGAAGTTGAAAAATTAAAAGATTCGGTTAAACCAAACGATTTAGCTACAATTATTTATACCTCTGGAACAACAGGAAAGCCAAAGGGTGTAATGCTTTCGCACAATAATATTGTAAGTAATGTTCTTGGTAGTAAAAAACGATTACCATTAATTGAAGGAGAAACTGTTGTGTTGAGTTTCTTGCCTGTATGTCATATTTTTGAACGAATGCTACACTATTTATATATTCAAAATAGTATTTCAATAAATTTTGCAGAATCCATTGAAAAAATGAAAGACAATCTTGCAGAGGTAAAACCGCATTTAATGAGTGTTGTGCCAAGATTACTAGAAAAAATATACGACGGAATTATAGCTAAAGGAACACAATTAACTGGTATAAAAAAAGCACTTTTCTTTTGGGCAATTAAGATTGGTAATCAATACGAACCATACGAACAAAACGGATGGTTCTACGAAAAAAAATTAGCCTTAGCGAGAAAATTAATATTTAGCAAATGGCAAGCTGCTCTTGGCGGAAATTTAATTACGATGGTTTCTGGATCTGCAGCACTACAACCAAGATTAGCAAGAATGTTTTGTGCTGCTGGTTTATATGTTATGGAAGGCTATGGTCTTACGGAAACATCACCAGTAGTAACGGTAAATATGTACAAAAATAATATGTTTAGAATCGGAACAGTTGGAAAAGCCATTGAATTTGTCGAAATTAAAATTGCTGAAGATGCCGAAATTTTAATAAAAGGTCCAAATGTAATGCTTGGTTACTATAAAGATCCAGAAAAAACTGCCGAAGTGCTTAAAAATGGTTATTTCCATACTGGTGATAAAGGTGAAGTAGATGCTGATGGTTTCTTAAAAATAACAGGCAGAAAAAAGGAAATTTTCAAAACATCAGGTGGAAAATACGTTTCGCCAGTATTGTTAGAAAACGAATTTAAACAATCGCAATTTATAGAACAAGTTGTTGTATTTGGCGAAGGCGAAAAAATGCCAACAGCTATTATTCAACCAAATTTTGACTTTGTAAAAAACTGGTGTAAACGAAAAGAAATTGAATTTTCAGAGGATACTACACAACTAATCTCTAACCCAAAAGTAATCGAACGCATACAAAAAGAAATTGATGCTAAAAACGCAAAATTTGGCAAATGGGAACGTGTAAAACTCTTTGAATTAACTCCTGAAGTTTGGAGTGTAGATAATAAATTGCTTACACCTACATTCAAAACAAAAAGAAATGAAATTCGTAAAAAATATAACCATTTATATGAAAAAATGTATCGTCCTTAAATAAAATATTGCGAAAAATACAGTAAAATTAGATAGATATTTATATTTTAGCACAAAAATATATTTAATGAAATTAAAGCCACAACCCATAAACCAAGAAATTAGTATATTACCAAATAAGGTGATTTTATGTAAAACGGATACTACACAAATTATTGAATATGCTAACGAATATTTTGTAGAATTGTGCGAATATACCGAAGGAGAAATTATAGGAGAAAGTTTGGCTCTTTTATTTCATCCAAAAATGCCACGAACCATTTTAAATTTAGCATACAATAGAATTATACAAAAAAAGAAAATATATAGTATTGTCCGATTTATTTCAAAATCTGGAAAATATTTTTGGTTACAAGTACGCTTTGATTTTAGAGTAAATCAAGAAACTAGAGAAATTCAAAATATCTACTTATACGGAAGTACCGTTTCTGCCTTGGCAAAAAAAAATCTTACCGAAATTT
>CAYOWM010000406.1:0-1792 GCA_964407635.1 uncultured Flavobacteriaceae bacterium | reverse complement strand
AGATGTCGTTATGGATGTTTTAGAAGACCCGCTAATAATACTGAATCTGAAAACGAAAAAAATAAGATTACAGAACAAACAGAAAATCAATTTAAGTATTTTCCAAATCCTGTAACAGATGAACTCACTTTAAATTGGACTATCAATAAAATTACATCTATTTATGTTTTTGACATGAACAGTAAATTATTAAACAATTTTGAAGTTAAAAACAGTAAAAACAATAGCTACAAAATCCCTTTTACAAATTACATACAAGGTGTATATATAGTTAAAGTTTTGTTTGAAGACCAAAGTGTTAAAATGTTTAAAATAATTAAAAAATAGAAATTATTATGAAAAAGATAATTGTATTACTAAGTGTTTTTATCAGTACTATTTTATACAGTCAAACAAGTACTGAAGTTGGTGTTACAGAAGGAGAACTGTCAGTATCTTTAACTGGTGCAGCTACTTACCAAATACCTATTGCCGTGCCACCTGGAATTAATGGTGTAGAACCCAATATTTCTCTAGTATATAATAGCCAAGGTGGTGTTGGTGTTGCTGGTTATGGTTGGAGTATTTCTGGAGTATCAGCAATTACTAGAATACCTGCCACTAAATTTCATGATAATTTTATAGATGGCGTTGATTTTGACCAATATGATAGATTTGCATTAAATGGTCAAAGGTTAATTTTAAAAAGTGGTACTTATGGTGGTAACGGAGCTGTTTATGAAACCGAAGTATATAGTAATTTAAAAATTGTGTCTTATGGTGTTTCCCCTTATGGTGCTAATTATGGTCCAGCATACTTTAAAGTGTTTTATCCTGATGGTTCTATTGCCACATATGGAAACACAAATGATTCTAGAACAAAAGCTCTTTGGGGTTTAAAACTATGGCAAAACCCACAAGATGTACGAATTTCATATTCATACTTTACTAATAATAATACAATTTATTTAAAATACATACAGTATGGTAAAAGAAGTACATATTCTGGTATTAATAGAATCCATTTTAGTTATCAAAATAGACAGAGACAAGAAGAAGCATATATTAACGGACAACGCTTTTTAAATAATAGACTACTTAAAAAAATTGAAATTTATGCTGCAAACACCTATAGTGATGGTTATCGTTTTTATCAATTAGACTATAATTTAACTAATTTAGGGTATGAACGTTTAATTAAAATTACAGAAAAATCAGGTACTGGTGATAAAATATTAAACCCAACGGTTTTTACTTACGAAGATTCTAATAATTCAGATTTATTTGAACGAACTGTTACAAATATTGGTCTAAACAATGTGAGCTATTTAAATACAGATTATATTTCAGGTGATTTTAATGAAGATGGTAAAATGGATATGATTACATATCATACTTCTGGTAACAATGCTAGAGAAAATTTTACTTTATTTACAAGTGTATCCAATGGTAATTTTACAAATGGTATTACATATAATTTTGGAAACTCAAATCATGGTTTTAAAAGTTTACATCCTGCAAAAATATTATATCAAAATAAATTACGGAATGGATGGATAGGAGTTGATAATTATTCTTGGGGTCAAGGAATAGTGAAGTTTTCTAAATTTGTGTATATTAATGGTCAAATAATTCAAGTAGGTAATCCTTCTATTCTAGGAAGTGGTAATGGTAAAAAAGTAGTAATAACAGGTGATTTTAATGGGGATTCAATAACTGATTTAATAACTTTTAAACAATATTACGATACTGATGTTTGGTTTAAACAAACAGTTAATGGCTTTTCAGGCCATATTGGTCATATTGATGAAAT
>CAYOWM010000405.1:0-1793 GCA_964407635.1 uncultured Flavobacteriaceae bacterium | reverse complement strand
TTTAGTAACCTGTTATTTATAAAATAGTAAATTTATTTAAAAAAACCATTCTTTAAATAAAGAATGGTTTTTTTTAATTCGTGATTGTGCTTTTGGTATTACAAATCTAATTAGAAAATGCTACTATAATTTCTAAAAAATAAAATTAAAAAAACAAATAATTTTTTTGTTTCTGACGTTTTAACACAATCCTAGTAAACTTCGCTAGTAGCTATTTTATGAGTAATTAATAAACTTAAAATCAAATACTTATAAAAATATGATATTTGTTAGAAAATGTATTTTTTTTGCAAATTGTTGAAAACTCGCCTTAACTTGTGAATAAGTATGCTTTTGTTTTAACACATTTTTTTTCGTTCTTTGTTTTAAGGAAATTGTGCCCATAATTTCTCCCCTAATTCTAAAAAAACATTCGAAAAATGACTAACACTGAACCAATTTTAGCACCAAATAGCAACCGTTTTGTAATTTTTCCTATCCAACACCATGATATTTGGGATTGGTATAAAAAACAACAAGCGTCTTTTTGGACTGCCGAAGAAATTGATTTAGAACAAGATGTAAAAGATTGGGAAAAAAAATTAAACGATGATGAACGGTATTTTATAAAACATATTCTTGCTTTTTTTGCAGCAAGTGATGGTATTGTAAACGAAAATTTAGCCGAAAATTTTATTTCAGAAGTACAGTATTCCGAAGCTAAATTTTTCTATGGATTTCAAATAATGATGGAAAATATCCATTCCGAAGTATATTCACTTTTGATTGATACCTATATTAAAAATGAAAATGAAAAAGACGAATTATTTCGTGCAATTGAAATATTTCCTGCCATAGCAAAAAAGGCAAACTGGGCTTTAAAATGGATTGAAAGCGATAGCTTTGCCGAACGATTGATAGCATTTTCAGCAGTAGAAGGAATTTTCTTTTCTGGTGCTTTTTGCTCTATTTTTTGGATGAAAAAACGAGGATTACTTCCTGGTTTAACCTTTTCTAACGAATTAATTAATCGCGATGAAGGGTTACATGCAGATTTTGCAGTGCACTTACACCAACACCATATTGTTAATAAAGTACCAAAATCTAAAATCACCGAAATTTTAGTAGATGCCTTAAATATTGAAAAAGAATTTATTACAGAATCTTTACCAGTAAGCTTAATCGGAATGAATGCTAAATTAATGACACAGTATTTAAAATTTGTAACCGATAGATTATTATTAGAATACGGTTGTGAAAAAGTATATAATGTTTCCAATCCATTTGATTTTATGGAAATGATCTCTCTAGAAGGAAAAACCAATTTCTTTGAAAAAAGAGTTTCCGAATATCAAAAAGCTGGTGTAAAATCTGGCGGAACAGGAAGTATTGCCTTTGATGCCGATTTTTAAAAAAGAGCATTAATAAAAAACAATTCTAAATAGGTTTAAAATATTGTACTAAATAATAAGTTTAATACATAGAATTGTTGACTAATAAAACCAAAAAGAAAAAGAAAATTATAATAACCAACAAAACTAAAAAACATGGATGTAGTAAAAAGAAACGGTCGTAGAGAACCAGTAATGTTTGACAAAATAACCTCAAGAATTCGTAAAATGTGTTACGGATTAAATAAATTAGTTGATCCTGTAAAAATAGCTATGCGTGTTATTGAAGGAATTTACGATGGCGTTACTACTTCCGAATTAGATAACCTTGCCGCAGAAATTGCAGCTACCATGACCATAAACCATCCTGATTATGCAAAATTAGCAGCTCGTATTTCAGTTTCTAACTTACATAAAAACACC
>CAYOWM010000404.1:0-1795 GCA_964407635.1 uncultured Flavobacteriaceae bacterium | reverse complement strand
AAAAAACCTATAAAATAGAATAGATTCATTCTAATTATCAAAACTTCCTGTAACAGTACCATAGTCATAAACATCGTAAATAATGGAATTACCACTTTGGTTGTTTAATTGCAAATCGTTTATTGTAAAAGTACAAAGGTAATTTGAAGTACCATCGCCGTTATCGGTTATGGTGTTATTTACAATTAGCGTTCCGTTACCAAGCCATTCTTTTTGCAAACTTGGCGAACTCGGTGGAATATTTTGACAAAACATACTTGCTGTAACATTTGCCGAATAGGTTCGGTAAATAATAGCATCCGACAAACTAAAACTTTCATTATCGTGTGCTGTTTTAAAAAAAATATTATTCGAATTATCCGTATTCAAATTCAAAAGTAAAACTTCCGCTTCGTTTATTTTAAACAAAACCAAATTTCCACAATTTTCAATAGAAGCATCCGAAAAATTAAAACTTGGCGAATCAAAATTACCATCGTTACACGAAAACAATAAAAAGGCAAACAAAAACACTAAAAAATTACGCATATTAAATTCTTTTTTTACAAAAATAAGCTATTCTAAAAATAATAAACCTAAAATTTTACTAAAGTTTATCTTATCTTTGTTGCTTAATTTTTTCAAAGCCTTATGCAAAAAATATATTTTGATAATGCCGCAACCACTCCTATGGATAAGGATGTGATAACTGCAATCGCACAAACAATGAACGATGTTTACGGAAATCCGTCATCCACACATCAATTTGGAAGAAAAGCAAAGGCAATTATCGAACAAGCACGAAAAAATATTGCCAACTATTTTAAGGTAAGTTCTAGCGAAATTATTTTTACTTCAGGAGGAAGCGAAGCAGACAATCTTATTTTAAACAATGCTGTAAAAAATTTGAATGTTACTAGAATCCTCACTTCAAAAATTGAACATCATGCCGTTTTACATACCATTGCCTCTTTAAAAAAAGAAGTAAATATTGAAGTAAACTACATCCGTTTTAACGAAAAAGGCGAAATAGATTATGAGCATTTAAAGGAATTATTAAACGCTTCCGATAAGAAAACCTTAGTCAGTTTAATGTATGTAAACAACGAGATAGGAAATATTTTAAACACTAAAAAAGTAACGGAATTATGCCGTGAAAACAATGCCCTTTTTCATTCCGATACGGTTCAAGCGATTGGTCATTACACCATAGATTTACAAAAAACACCTATTGATTTTATTGCTGCTTCGGCTCATAAATTTCACGGAAGTAAAGGTGTTGGTTTTGCGTACATAAAAAAAGGTTTTGGTATTTTACCAATATTGCATGGTGGAGCACAAGAAAAAGGTGCTAGAGCAGGAACGGAAAATGTTCCGAATATTGTAGGAATGGATGTTGCACTAAACAAAATGCTACACAATTTAGATGCAGAAACCAAGCAAATAACGGAATTGAAAGCCTATTTTATTTCCGAATTAAAAAAGAACTTTAACGATATCCGTTTTAACGGAATGTCAGAAAATTTAGAAAAAAGTTCGTACTGCATTTTAAATGTTCGGTTTAATCAAGATATTCCGATGTTGCTATTTACCTTAGATTTAAAAGGAATTGCCGTTTCTGGCGGTTCGGCTTGTCAAAGCGGAAGCAATACAGGTTCGCATGTTTTAAATGAAATTGCTCCAGATAAAGATACTGTAAATACTTCTGTTCGGTTTTCCTTTAGTAAATATAATACTAAAAAAGAAGTAGATTATGTAATACAAACACTACTTGAAATTATTAAAAAATAACACAACTACCATGATTTTAAACACC
>CAYOWM010000403.1:0-1801 GCA_964407635.1 uncultured Flavobacteriaceae bacterium | reverse complement strand
ATGTACGAATTTATGGTGCCAGAGCCTTCTAGATTTTTTAAAGAAGCCATTCTACAAAATGGACAAAACTATACCGAATCTTGCGATAATATTGTGGTTTTAGAAAAACCGATTCATCCATCTAATTTAAGTGATAATATTAAAATTAATAACGCTACCGAATTAGATGAATTTAATTATTTGAAATTAGCTTCTATATATAATGTTGAAGTTGATACATATCCAGAGCAATACAAAACGCAAGGAGTTTCTTTTACAAAATCACAGACTTCGGGTGATGGTGATAACTTTCAAAATAAATCAGAAAAAGAAAATATAGATGTCCCAAAAGGATATATTGCTAAAAGTGCAAATATTAATTTTAGTTGTAGAACTTCTAATCATTTTCAAGTTGGAATATCCATTGGTAATAAAACTAAATTCTATACTGTACCAAGTAAAATAGATAATTCCACATTTAATTATAATATAGGCAATCACACAGAAAAGATACCTGTTTCTGCATACTTTAATAGGACTTGGGTTGGCATAATCAATATAAATGTTAAATTTGAGAGAAGTTTAAAACTTATTAAAAACTGGCAAAACCAAACCTACAAAGCAATTTTAGATGCTTACAACGAGCAATTAAAAGCCTATTACGATGCTAAAAAAGAAGCATGTAACAAGCAAGCGACAAGTACAACGGATAAAAAAGAAGCCATTAAATTTAGCAATTCGTTTAATAGAACTATTGAAAAAAGAGAAATTAAGCGTATTTGTATTGAAATGCTGACTTTACCTTTTGACAATCCAATGGGTCAAGATAACTATTTACCTTATGACCCAGATAATAATGAACTACCCGTAGTTGATAAAACCAAAGCATTCGAAAACCATGCAGCACACGTAAAATTCTTTGAACAAGCCTTTGATTGGGAAATTATGGCATACCTATTTTACCCATATTATTGGGCAAAAAATAGCGATTGGAAAACATTATATAAACAAGCTAGTGCTTCCGACCCAATTTTTCAAGCCTTTTTACAAAGTGGTATGGCAAGAGCCGTAGTACCTGTAAGACCAGGTTTTGAAGATGCTGTAAATTACTACATAGAAACAGGCGATATTTGGAATGGTGGCGACCTAGTTATAGACCAAGAAAACGATTTATACCTTTCTATCGCAGCAGAAATGCAAAATATAGAAGGTCAGGTTGAAAAACAATGGGAAACCAGAGTACCAACTGCTTTAACCATGGTACAAAAAGATACCGTTGGCTTAGACGAAACAGGTTTGCCATGTTGCGATTTTGTTTTAGGCGACCCTAACGCACCAAATTTTGAAAACACTATTAATGCCAAACAAAATAATTTGGGCATTGTATTAAACAATGACACAACCGTTACCGACGGTTTAGCAGCTGCTATTGAAGTCATTAAAGCAAAATTAGACTTAGATAGAGATAGCATTGATAGACTAAATACTGAAATAGGTAAGGTAGAAGGCAATATTGTAGAAAATATTATTATTGATAGTAGTAAGAAATTTTTAGAGTTAACAACTGCTAAAGATGTAGTAGTCGCAAAAATAGAAATCACCGCTATTAAAACCGCCTTAGGTCTATAACTTAAAATTAGTAGCATTTAGTTAAAAAATTAACTAAGTGCTACTATTTAAAAACACAAAGGTATGGAAGACCCTTTTGAAAAAATAAGAGTACCTAATAACCCTGACGGTAGTTTACCCAATTTTGACGATGGCTTTGTAAATTTAGATTATGGATTTCCTGAAGAGTTTAGAAGTGGGAATGCAAACAGAG
>CAYOWM010000402.1:0-1803 GCA_964407635.1 uncultured Flavobacteriaceae bacterium | reverse complement strand
AAACTCGGTAAACCAAATTTATTTTTTGCAATAACTGCAGGAGCAATGGATTCGATGGTTAGCAATTATACTGCAAGTAAGCGAAAAAGAGATAAAGATGCTTATACGCCAAATGGAGATAAAGGCTTTAGACCAGATTACGCAAGTGTTGTCTATTCAAAAATACTAAAAGAGAAATTCCCTGATGTGCCTGTAATCATCGGAGGAATTGAAGCGTCTCTAAGACGAGTTACACATTACGATTATTGGAGTGATACTTTAAAACCAAATATTCTTACTTGGTCAAATGCCGATATGTTAGTTTATGGCATGGGCGAACAGCCTTTACGAGAAATTGTTTCATTACTCAAAAAAGGAGTGCCTTTTTCATCCTTAAAAACCATAAAACAAACTGCCTATTTACAAAATAAAAATACTGCCTTACAAAAAAATAAAAATTGGAAAGACGTTATAATTGCATCACACGAAGCTTGTCTTAAGGATAAAAAAACGTTTGCTTCAAATTTTAAAATTATCGAACAAGAATCTAATAAAACGTTCGGAAGAAGAATTATCCAAGAAGTAGCAGAAAAAATATTAGTTATCAATCCTCCGTATTCAACAATGACGGAAAAAGAAATTGATGCATCGTTTGATTTACCATTTACAAGATTACCACATCCAAAATACAATAAACGAGGTCCTATTCCTGCTTTTGAAATGATTAAATTCTCGATAAACATACATCGTGGTTGTTTTGGTGGTTGTAGTTTCTGTACCATATCTGCACATCAAGGTAAATTTATAGCTAGTAGAAGTAAAGAATCTATACTAAAAGAAGTAGATAAAGTAACTAAAATGCCTGATTTTAAAGGATATCTATCCGATATTGGTGGTCCTTCGGCAAATATGTACAAAATGAAAGGGAAAATACAAGCAATTTGTGATAAATGTGTTGCACCATCTTGTATAAATCCTGTTATTTGTAGTAATTTAGACACCTCACACAAAGCACTCACGGATATTTACAAAGCAGTAGATAAGCATCCTAAAATTAAAAAATCCTTTATTGGAAGTGGTATTCGATATGATATGCTAGTAAAAGAATTTAACAAAAATGCCGATCAAAAAGAACTGGACGAATATACTGAAGAAGTAATGACTAAACATGTTTCTGGAAGACTAAAAGTTGCTCCTGAACACACGTCTAACAACGTACTAAAATTAATGCGAAAACCATCTTTTGAATATTTTCATATATTTAAAAAACGATTCGATAAGATAAATAAAATCAAAAATTTAAAATTACAACTAATTCCGTATTTCATTTCTAGTCACCCGAAAAGCGAATTGGAAGATATGGCTAATTTAGCTGCCGAAACCAAAGATATGGGATTTCAATTAGAACAAGTACAAGGATTTACTCCTACTCCAATGACGGTTGCTACGGTAATTTATTACAGTGGTTATCATCCATATACTTTAGAAAAGATAAACACACCAAAATCTAAAAAAGATCGCGAAGATCAACATCGTTTTTTCTTTTGGTACAAAAAAGACAATCAAAAATGGATTAGAAACATCCTAACCAAATCAAACAGAAAGGATTTATTAGACAAATTATTACCACAAAATAATAATACCAAAACAAATTCTAATAAAAAAGGAACGTATAAAAGTGTTTTAAAAGGTCGGAAAAGACACACACAACTTTCTCTACCATCCGAATTTCCTTCTAACAAGAAAAGAAATAATAAAAGCCGAAAAAAACGAAAATAAAAAATCGTTTAAATTTTAAATTTAAACGATTTTTAAAATGTATTT
>CAYOWM010000401.1:0-1813 GCA_964407635.1 uncultured Flavobacteriaceae bacterium | reverse complement strand
TACTCAATAAATATATCGAAATAGATAAAATTGGTAAAGGTACTAATGCGTAAGTCGTTAAAACGGAATCAATACTGAACATTTTAACCAATGCAACAACAAATAAAACGAGCATATTAATCGTGTACATTATAGCAGGACCAACATACATACGTACTTTACCAACATCCTCGCTAATACGATTCATTAAATCGCCTGTTCTGTTTTTTTTGTAAAAATTTAAGGATAATTTTTCGTACTGTTCAAAAACTTCATTTTTAAGGTCAAATTCAATTAATCTAGACATTACAATTAAGGTCTGACGCATTAAAAAAGTAAAAAATCCAGATAGTAAAGCAGCACCAATAATCCATAAAATATTTTCAAGTAAGGTGTTTTTAACTATGGAAATATCTGTGATTATACCTTTGTTAAATTCCTCTGCTATTTTAAGCGAATTACTTATTAATGCAGGAATTTGAATTGCTAAAATTTTAGACAAAACCGTAATAAATACACCAAGAATCAAACGATACTTGTACTTTTTAAAATATTTATTTAGGTATGCTAGATGCTTCATTATAATTAAAAAAATAAAAAACCAAATATATTGATTATTTGCACAGGAAAGTCAAATTATTTCAAAGATTTTAATTGAATTCTTAACATTTTGTAAAGAATATTTTGCTATATTTTTGTATCTTTGCAAAACAATTTTAACACTTAATTTTTTATGACCACAGATATAATAGAAGCAAAAGATTTACATCCTGTTTTTGGAAATTTATCGTTTAATAACCACGAGCAAATTGTCTTTTGTAATGATAAAGAAACTGGTTTAAAAGCTATTATCGGAATACACAACACAACACTCGGACCTGCTCTTGGCGGAACAAGAATGTGGAACTATAAAAATGAAGCAGAAGCATTGCAAGATGTTTTGCGTTTGTCAAGAGGAATGACTTATAAATCGGCAATTACAGGTTTAAACCTCGGAGGTGGAAAAGCTGTAATTATTGGTGATGCAAAAACGCAAAAAAACGATGCTTTAATGCGTAGATTTGGACAGTTTGTCGATTCGCTTAGCGGGAAATATATCACAGCAGAGGATGTTGGTATGGAAACTAGAGATATGGATATTATCCGTGAAGTTACACCACACGTAACAGGAATTTCTGAAGCCAAAGGAGGAGCAGGAAACCCTTCACCAATTACAGCGTATGGTGTGTATATGGGAATGAAAGCTGCTGCGAAATACAAATTCGGCACAGAAAATCTTGAAGGTAAAAATATTTTAGTGCAAGGTATCGGACACGTCGGCGAAACGCTAGTAGATTTTGCAACAAAAGAAGGTGCAAAAGTTATAATTAACGATATAAACGCCGAACAACTAGAGCGTGTTAGTAAAAAATATGGAGCAACTATTTATTCTGATTTGGATATTTATGGTTTGGATGTAGATATTTATGCTCCTTGTGCTTTAGGTGCAACGATTAACGATAGTACTATCAATCGTTTAAAAGCTAAGGTTATTGCAGGTGCAGCAAATAACCAATTGCAAGACGAGATAAAACACGGTAGAATTTTACGAGAAAAAGGTATTGCTTATGCTCCAGATTTTCTAATCAATGCAGGAGGAATCATTAACGTATATGCCGAACTTGTTGGTTATGATAAAGCAGAAATCAAAAGCAAAACAGAAAATATCTACAATACTACTTTAGAAATTTTTAAACTTGCCGATAAAGAGGAAATTACCACTTATCAAGCTGCTTTTAATATTGCTCAAGCACGAATTGATGCGAAAAAATAGAATTTAGTTAATGTAGCGATG
>CAYOWM010000400.1:0-1815 GCA_964407635.1 uncultured Flavobacteriaceae bacterium | reverse complement strand
GTACACCGATATTATGATATTACCATAACCGATGACGGTAACGGAACGGCCACTGGAATAAGTTGTGTACATAAAACCGGCGTTGATCCCGAAAAAAAAGCCGGAATATACTTTCTGCGCACCACTTTGACTCTCGGAAAAGAAAAGACTTTATGGGACATTTACAATGTTATTCGAGAAGTAGAATACACTTTCAGAGTCTTGAAAACAGATTTGGATTTGCGTCCTGTTTATCATAAAACCGATGAAGCTTCAATGGTTCATTTGCACCTTGGACTGTTGGCCTACTGGCTGGTGTCAACCATACGCTATCAGTTAAAAAATAAAGGATTCAAACATCAGTGGAAAGAGATCGTTCGCATAATGAATACACAAAAAGTTGTCACAACATCATTTAAAAATATTGAAGAACAATCTATTGCTATACGGCAATGCACCGTCCCCGGACAAAAAGCCAAACAAATATATGATCTGTTAGGTCTAAAATATGCTCCTTTCTACAGAAAAAAATCTGTAGTGGTACCTGAAGAAATTCTAAAAAACGATTCTTCTTGATACCAGAGAATTACGGATTATTAGCTGCAATGTGGGTTAATACACTAACGGACAATAGATTATCTTTTCATTATCATGAGTACAGGATTTGATTCATCATTCAGTTTATCGGCTATATTGATAAGTTTTGTATATTTTTCGCCATACTTTTCTTTAAAATCAGGTGATGTTTTATCTAAAAAGGTCGCTTTAAAATCATAGGCTTTCACATAATCAACCAAAACACGATCATTATAGATGTATTTTGGCCAGAAACGGACACCTCCGTCCAGATCGTTAATAAAACCACTTCCATTTAAATAAATGATGCTTTTATCATGTTTATTGAAAATGCCCAATTTTAACGAATCTGTAAATCCATAAGCTAAATTGATATATAAATAATCTGTATCTTCTAGGATATCCCGAATCCATATCTTATTATTTAATTGTTTCAACACTTTATTCTTACCAGATTCATCCAACGGAATTAAAGGATCCGGATTCATTTTAAAACGGCCTAAATCAAATATAGCATACGGCTTTAATCTATCTGATACAACTGTATATAATGTATCAACACTATACTCCATGAAACGTAGTTGACCTCTAAATATGTAAAAAGGTGATTTAGCTATTGTGATACCCGGTTTGCTTTTCCTCTTATGATAATTTATAAAACTTGCAATTGGCTTAGCGTTTGTATCAGTTACAATCAGGCTATATTCTATTGGATTAGAGTATTCCGGAGCATTACCAATATGAAAGATAAACTCATCCGAATTATGAATAATATATTGAGTTGAAACCAGTTTCTTTACATCAAGAGATTTAATATAGTTCCCGTCAAAATCATATTCTTGCATTATCCCCCAATTGTACAGATATATTTTGTTCTGAAGTTTATCAAGTGCAAATGTAAATACGTTGCGATATTCTCCGGGACCGCGTCCTGTTTTACCTATCTTTTGAATAAATGAGCCATCTCTGCCAAATTTATAAAGGGCATCAAAATCACTTATAAAAATAAAATTATCTGTAAATACAATATGATCGATTTTCCTCAGTAAGCAATCAGGTGATGTTTCTAAAACAATATATTTCAATTGTTTACCCAATATACTTAATGGAATATTTTCTGTATGATTTAATTTTTCCTTTAATCCAATCTCATAAGGAAGTTCCACCTTCTTTTTAATCGAATTTTGTTCTATTTTATGCTTTTCTCCACTTTTATTTACACAGGAAGATAATAGCGATATAAAATAAAGTATAAAAAAA
>CAYOWM010000399.1:0-1817 GCA_964407635.1 uncultured Flavobacteriaceae bacterium | reverse complement strand
CAATGATGTAATTTTGTGCAAATTTGTTTCTATACTCAGTACAAATAGAATACCACAATGCTAATTAAAAATTAAAATGACAAAATTAAGTGTAAATATTAATAAAATTGCTACGATCCGAAATGCTAGAGGTGGCAACACACCAAATGTAGTTGAAGCAGCAATTAAAATTC
The DNA here is from genome assembly GCA_964407635.1 of uncultured Flavobacteriaceae bacterium. Lineage (GTDB taxonomy): Bacteria > Bacteroidota > Bacteroidia > Flavobacteriales > Flavobacteriaceae > S010-17. The sequence goes on along the minus strand of CAYOWM010000399.1, from coordinate 1,644 downwards.
AAGAGTTTGGTGCACAAGGCATTACCATTCATCCAAGACCAGACGAGCGACATATTCGATATCAAGATGCGTATGATTTAAAACCAATTGTACATACAGAATATAATATTGAAGGAAATCCAAATAAAAAATTTATGGATTTAGTATTAGATATTAAACCAACGCAAGTTACTTTAGTGCCAGATGCTGTGGATGCTATAACTTCAAATGCTGGTTGGGATACGGTTAAAAATTACGATTTTTTAAATGAAATAATTTCCGAATTTAAGCAAAAAGGTATTCGTACTTCTATTTTTATGGAAAATAATAAAAAGTGGATTGAAGCTGCTGCAAAATTAGGTGCTGACAGAATTGAATTATATACCGAGGAGTTTGCAAGTCAATACGATTTAGGAAATAAAGATGCTATAAAACCATATATCGAATCGGCAACTTTTGCATCAGAATTGGGTTTAGGCATTAATGCAGGACACGATTTAAGTTTAGATAATATTGCTTTTTTTGCAGAAAATATTCCGAATTTATTAGAAGTATCCATTGGTCATGCTTTAATTTCAGAAGCTTTATATTTGGGTTTACAAAATGTGGTAAATATGTATTTATATCGATTAAAAAAATAATATTATGCAAGAAATTATAACGTATATTATTTTAGGAATTGCCGTTTTGTACTTACTACGAAAATTTGTATTCAAACCTAAAAATAACAAAAAATGCGATACGGATTGTGGTTGTTAGTTTGATTTTACTTCCTGCAATTTTGTTTTATTTGGATTATAGAAGTTCTAATAATAAAAAATATATAGAAGCAATTTTTGTGTTTTATATTTTACTCTTTTTTGTATTATTTCTATTGCGAAAAATAGCTATTTTCGTTTTGCCTTTACAAGTAGTTTCTATAGTTTTATTAGTTTTTATCAAACGTAAATAGTACATGTTACTTTTCTAAAAGTATGGTTACAGGTCCGTCGTTAATCAGTTGTACTTGCATATTTGCACCGAATGTACCAGTACTAACTTTTTTACCTAAGACATACTCAAATTCTTTAATAAATTGTTGGTATAATTTGTTTGCAATTTCAGGTTTTGCAGCATGGATATAACTAGGTCTTGTGCCTTTTTTTGTGTTTGCTAAAAGTGTAAATTGACTTACAACTATTACATCGCCATTTATATCTTTTACCGAACGATTCATTTTACCATCAGTATCATTAAAAATCCGAAGGTTTACAATTTTATTGCAAAGCCATTTTATTTGTTCGATAGAATCGTTGTTCTCCACACCAAGTAGTATTAACAATCCGTTATTAATTTTACTAATGGTTTCGTTATTTACCTTAACCGATGCTTCGCTAACACGTTGCAAAACTACTTTCATATTTTATAAATTATAATTTTCAGTGCGATAATGTGTCTCATCACCATCTAAAATTTGCACATAACTTTTATATCTAGAAGCAGTAATTTTACCTGTTTCAACAGCCTTTTTTATAGCACATTTTGGTTCATTAATATGAATACAATTATTAAATTTACAATCGCTATTTAAGACTAAAAATTCAGGAAAATAATGGCTTACTTCAGTTGGTTTGAAATCTACTACACCAAAGCCTTTAATTCCTGGTGTATCAATCAAATATCCAC
>CAYOWM010000398.1:0-1829 GCA_964407635.1 uncultured Flavobacteriaceae bacterium | reverse complement strand
ATTCAGATTATCGTTTGTTTTATGATACGATAAAAGGAGGTGATTACCGCTCACGCGAAGCAAATGTATATCGTTTAGCGGAGGTATCCGGAAATATCATTGATCAATGTGTATCTCAAGGAGTGCCTTTTGCTCGCGAATACGGCGGAACATTAGATAATCGTTCGTTTGGAGGTGTTTTGGTTTCCAGAACTTTTTATGCAAAAGGACAAACCGGACAACAATTGTTATTAGGTGCATATTCTGCTATGAACAGACAGATTGCCCGTGGTAAAATTACCATGTATAGCCGTCATGAAATGTTAGACGTGGTTATTATAGACGGAAAAGCAAGAGGAATTATAGCAAGAAATTTAATTACCGGAGAGATAGAACGCCATTCGGCTCACGCGGTTGTTGTGGCTTCCGGAGGTTATGCAAATGTTTATTATTTATCTACAAATGCTATGGGTTCTAACGCCACGGCAGCCTGGAAAATCCACAAAAAAGGAGCTTATTTTGCAAATCCTTGTTATGCGCAAATTCATCCTACTTGTATTCCACGAAGTGGAGATTACCAATCAAAATTGACTTTAATGTCAGAATCTTTACGTAATGACGGAAGAATTTGGGTGCCAAAAAAGTTAGAAGATGTACAAGCTATTCGCGAAGGAAAATTAAAACCTACACAAATACCTGAAGAAGATAGAGATTACTATTTAGAAAGACGTTATCCTGCCTTTGGTAATTTAGTGCCGCGTGATGTGGCATCTCGTGCAGCAAAAGAACGATGTGATGCAGGTTACGGTGTTAATAAAACAGGAGAAGCAGTATATTTAGATTTTAAAACTGCTATCGAGAGATATGGTAAAGAACAAGCTCTTTTACACGGAGAAACAAATGCTGGTAAAGAGCGTATTACAGAACTTGGTGAAAAGGTAATCGAAGAGAAATACGGTAATTTATTTCAAATGTACGAAAAAATTGTAGCTGAAAATCCGTATAAAACTCCAATGATGATTTATCCGGCAGCACACTATACAATGGGTGGTGTTTGGGTAGATTATAATTTAATGACTACCGTTCCGGGATTGTATTGTATTGGTGAAGCAAACTTCTCTGATCACGGAGCCAATCGTTTGGGAGCATCTGCACTGATGCAAGGTTTGGCCGATGGTTATTTTGTTTTGCCTTATACAATCGGAGATTATCTTGCAAACGAAATTAGAACCGGAAAAATACCAACCGACACCAAAGAATTTGACGAAGCCGAAAAAGCGGTAAAAGAACGTCTGGAATTCTTTATAAATAATAACGGAACACATTCGGTTGATTATTTTCATAAAAAGTTGGGTAAAGTGATGTGGGATAAAGTAGGTTTGGCAAGAAATGCAAAAGGATTAAAAGAAGCGATTAATGAAATTAAAGAAATACGCGAAGATTTTTGGAAAAATGTTAAAGTACCCGGAACTTTAAATGAATTTAATCAAGAATTGGAAAAAGCCGGTCGTGTAGCGGATTTCTTAGAATTGGCAGAGCTTTTTGCAAAAGATGCCTTAGAACGAAACGAATCTTGTGGAGGTCATTTTAGAGAAGAATACCAAACTCCTGACGGCGAAGCATTACGTGATGATGAGAATTATGCTTATGTTGCAGCATGGGAATATACAGGAGAGCCAAGCAAGGCAATTTTACATAAAGAACCTTTAAAATTCGAGTTTGTTGAATTAAAAACAAGATCGTACAAATAATGATACTAACTAAAACCAAATATCATGGCAAGAATTAAACTAAACTTAAAACGAATTGATCCTGTAAAAGCAGGTATTATTTATGGTGCATTAATGGCA
>CAYOWM010000397.1:0-1847 GCA_964407635.1 uncultured Flavobacteriaceae bacterium | reverse complement strand
GCAAGTTTGCTTATATTTGTAGGAGTATATTTAGTTACAAAACCTAATGCAAATAAAATCAAATAAATATGATTAAATCCATGACTGGTTTCGGTAAATCCGAATGCACAATTAATCAAAAAAAAATAACGATTGAAATCCGAACTTTAAATTCTAAAAATTTAGATTTAAATGTGCGAATTTCTGCTCCTTTCAAAGAAAAAGAATTGGAAATTAGAAAAATGCTATCCAATTCCTTAAAAAGAGGAAAAGTGAGTTTTGTACTACATGTAGAAAATACAGGTGCTGAAAATTTGAATATAATTAATACAGCTATCGTGCAAAATTATATGCAACAGCTAAAGCAAATCACGACAATTTCCGATGAAAAAGCAATGGAACTTGCCATAAATTTACCAAACACACTTCAAGCTACCGAAAGCGATTTAGACGAAAAAGAATGGAACGACGTTTCAGATGAAATTAAACATAGTCTTGTACGAATTAACAATTTCAGAAAAGACGAAGGTGAAATTTTAGCAAATGATTTTGTTAAACGAATTCAAACCTTACAAAACTTAACCAAAAATAACACACAATTTGAAAAAGATAGATTACAAGCAGTTCGAGATAGAATTTTAAAATCCTTAAACGATTTAAAACAAGAAATAGATCAAAACCGCTTTGAGCAAGAACTGATTTACTATTTAGAAAAATTAGACATTACCGAAGAAAAAATACGTTTGGACAACCATCTAAATTATTTTTTAAAAGAATTAAATTCCACCGAATCTAACGGAAAAAAATTAGGATTTATTACCCAAGAAATAGGTAGAGAAATTAACACGATGGGTTCTAAAGCAAATTATGCACCAATGCAACAAAATGTAGTATTGATGAAAGATGAATTAGAAAAAATAAAAGAACAACTATTAAATGTACTGTAATGAAAAAAGGAAAATTAATCGTTTTTTCAGCACCAAGTGGTTCTGGTAAAACAACCATTGTACAGCATTTATTAGCACAGAAAGACTTAAATCTTGCTTTTTCAATATCCGCAACGTCTCGAAAAAAAAGAGGTGCAGAAATAAACGGACAAGATTATTATTTTATTTCTACAAAAAAATTTAAAAAATTAATAGAAAAAGATAAATTTATTGAACACGAAGAAGTTTATGCAAATAATTTTTACGGAACACTAAAAAAAGAAGTAAAACGCCTACGAAAAGAAGGTAAAAATGTAATTTTTGATATTGATGTTATTGGAGGCTTAAACATAAAAAAGCAATTTCCTAAAAAAACACTTGCTATTTTTGTACAACCACCAAGTATGCAAGAAATGGAACGCAGGTTGCGAAATAGAAAAACCGATTCTGAAGAAAAAATTACAGAACGTGTCGCAAAAGCAACCAAAGAAATGCAATTTTCAAAAGAATTTGATGTTATTTTAATAAATGATGATTTAGAAAAAGCAAAACACGAAGCATATAATTTAGTAAAAACGTTTATCACAAAATAAATGAAAAAAGTTGGCTTATTTTTCGGTACATTTAATCCAATTCATATCGGACATTTAATCTTGGCAAACCACCTTGTAGAATATTCCGATTTGCACGAAGTGTGGTTTGTTGTAACACCACACAATCCACACAAACAAAAAAAAACTTTACTTAACGACAACCATCGTTATCAAATGGTAGAAATTGCGATAGAAGACTATCCTAAATTAAAAGCATCTAAAATTGAATTCGGATTGCCACAGCCAAACTATACTGTAATCACTATGGTACACCTTAGAGAAAAATACCCAAAGCATCAATTTTCCTTATTAATGGGTGAAGATAACCTACAATCTTTTCATAAATGGA
>CAYOWM010000396.1:0-1859 GCA_964407635.1 uncultured Flavobacteriaceae bacterium | reverse complement strand
ATTTAGTATAAATGTACTTACCTTAATGACAGGTACAACTATTGCTCAGGCTATACCTATCGCTATTAGCCCTATTTTAACACGTATTTACACACCAGATGATTTTGGTGTTTTGGCTATTTTTATGGCAATAACTGCAATAACTGGTGCTATTTCAAACACCAAGTACGAACAAGCCATTGTATTGCCAAAAGAAGAAAACGATGCTGTAAACGTTTTAGCCTTAGGTGTTTTTATAGCCATTTCATTAAGTCTGTTTTTATTATTAATTATTCTCCTTTTTGATACACAAATAGTACTATTAATTGGCAATGAAAAAATTAAAAAATGGCTCTATCTTGTACCTATTTCAACCTTATTTTTAGGTATTTTTAATAGTTTAAATTTTTACAACATACGCCATAAAAAATTTAAAAATATTGCGGTCTCACAAGTAACAAAATCTAGTGCTTTAGGCTTAATACAAGTTGGTATTGGCTTATTAAGTAATAGTCCTTTTGGTTTGATATTAGGACAAATAATGTCTTATTTCTCTGGTAATTTTATTTTATTTAAAACTTTAAAAGAAAAGAAAGATTACAAAGCAGTAATAAACAAGCAGAAAATAAAAAGTTTAGCAAAAAAATACAAGAAGTTTCCCACATTTTCTATGCCAGCCATATTTTTAAATTCTTTAAACTTAAATATGGTTAGTTTTTTAATTAGTTCTATTTTTTCGATAACAACTTTGGGTTTTTATGCTTTAACACAGCGTATTATTGGCATACCATCTAGAGTTATTGGCAACAGTTTAAGCCAAGTTTATTTTCAGAAAGCAACCGAAGAATATAACAAAACAGGTCATACCAACCATATATTTGTTAAAACTGTAAAAAAATTAGTTTTAATTGGCTTACCCATTTTTATCATTTTATTTTTTATTGCTGAACCTATTTTTGCTTTTGTTTTTGGTGAAGAATGGCTAATTGCTGGTACTTATGCTAAAATATTAGTACCTTTGGCTTTTGTACGGTTTATTAGTGGTTCATTATCTATGACAATAAGTATTCATCAAAAACAAGAAATTGGAATGTTTATAAATATATTACTCCTTGTTACAACAATTCTCATTTTTTATATTGCAAAAATTAAGCATTTAGATTTTGAATTAATTTTAATCTATCTATCATTAATTTTATCTGTTGAATATTTATTTTTTTTATTTTTATATTATTATATATCTAATACTCCGAATAAATGAAAAAAACACTACAAATACTGTCTTTTATACCGTTTATTAAAAGGTTAAATAACCGAAGATATTACGCAACAGGTTTTGGCACTTATCTCATTAATAGTTTTTTTAAAAAAATTCTTGGTATTAATAGAAAAGGAAATTATTTGTTACACTTTACATCTAGAGTAAATTCACCAAAAAAATTAATTGTCGAAAAAGGAGTTAATAATTCAACTGTATATTTAAGTTTAGCAACTTCTGGTGGCTGTTATTATCAAGCAATTAATGGTATTGAAATAGGTGAAGGCACAATCTGGTCATATAATTGTAGTTTCATTAGTTCCAATCATTCATATGCTGATTTGTCAATGCATCTAAAATCAAAAGGAATTAAAATAGGAAAAAATGTTTGGTTAGGGTCAAATTGTGTTGTTTTACCAAGTGTTTCTATTGGGGATTTTGCAATAGTTGGTGCTGGTTCTGTTGTTACAAAAAACATACCTAATTATAGTATTGCAGTTGGTAATCCTGCTAAGGTTATTGCAAAAAGGTGTCCAAAATGCCTAAATAAAATAAAAATTAATGAAAACTGTAATTGCTAAATGAAAAAGAAAATACTAATTATATCCTACTCTTATCCACC
>CAYOWM010000395.1:0-1862 GCA_964407635.1 uncultured Flavobacteriaceae bacterium | reverse complement strand
TTTTTTGTCATGTGTACTTTCGTCGTTGATTTTTCTGCCAGACATATAAATTGCTTCTCCATCGATGATGCCTTTTTTTTTGTCGTATCGGTTTAGCGTTCCTATACTTACAGCTAAACGAATACCATAATTTTTAAAATATTTAAATCGTTTGTTTGTTTGTTCATTTTCTAATTCAAGTGATTTTATAAAGGTTTTTAGTTGTAATGCAATTTCTAGGGAATGTTCGGGTTTTTCTACAACACATTCCATATAATCACCTTTTACTAAACGGCAAAAAACAGCATATTTATTAGATAAATTAGTAAATAATTTAGATATTTTGCTTTCAATATATCGTTTGTTTTTATTGTTTAAACTTGTAAAAGCAATTATATCTCCTGATATGACAGACACTTTCATAATGCAAATATATAAAAAATAAAGTATTAAAACACTTTAAATTGTGTTTAAAGGTTTAAAAGGGTTTAAATTATATTTAAAGTCTTTTAAACCTTTAATTGTGTAATAAAATTTTATTTCAAATTTATCTAATTTTTAAATTCATTCTAAGGTTTCTAGATAAAACGGAATATACTCTTTTAATAATTCAGGATGTGCAATTTTGATAATATCTTTTAACACGATATCTGGTTGTGTAGGAGCGAGTTCGTAATATAAAACGCCTCCAGTTTCGCCTTTCTTTTTCGTAAAATTATAGATGGTTTTCTTTTTAAAAGGTTTAAAAGCAGTGTAATGTTGGTTTGCTTTTTTTAGTTGTTGGTAGCTATTGTAATATCCAGGAGCAATCCAAATATCTGCATCTTGTCCTTTTTCTAAAACCGATTCAAATGCTAAGGATAAACTTCCTGTTCCTTTGGTATTTTGCCACGGATAAGTAACATTTGCATCTTTTAAAAATTGTGCTACATAGCTATTTCCTGCAGGTAGGTTCCACTTATCTTTGTATAGCACACCTGATAATACTTTAGGTTTTGTTTTGCTCTTTTTTGCAATTTCTTTTGCTTGTAAGTAATTTTTTTCAATAGTTTTAAAAATGCTATCTGCACGTTTTTCCTTTTGGAATAATACACCAAAAAATTTAAGCCATTCTGCTCTACCAAGTGGTGTTTTTTCTAGCCAATCGCCATTTAAAATTACAGGAATTCCTGCTTTTTCTATATTGGCAAATGTTTTATTATTGCTATTCATTGCAAAACCGATTACAGCATCAGGTTTTAGATTTAGTAATATTTCGGTATTTATATTTTGTTCGTTACCAAGTTCGGTTATTTTACCTTTTTTTATTAATTCTCTTGTTTTTTTAGAGGAAATATATTGTTCATTAGGAAAGCCAACCAAAGTGTTTTCGGATTGTAATAATTCCAACATCGGAATATGTGTTGTTGAAGTAACTACAATTTTTTTAATTGGAATTTCAATTAGTTTTGCATTGTGAAAATCGGTATGTGATAAAATATTTTTGTTTTCGATTAAAATATACGATAGATGTTTTTTTGCATTAGGATATGGTGCTTTTAGGATTAATTCTTTATATCCTTTAAATTGTTTTATTTCAAAACCTGTTGCATATTTTATCTCAATATTTTCAAACGAATCTTTTGATGTTACTTGCGAAATCGTTTTTTCTTTCTTACAAGAAATGAATATGAGTAGTATTAGGTAAAGTGTATTTTTCATTTTTTGTTAATATTTTGTTTAGTATTCAGTATTCAGTGTGCAGTATGCAGTATTCAGTATGTAGTATTCAGTATTTAGTTAGCAGTATGCAGTTTTTATTTTTCATTCATAATTCTTAATTCATAACTCATAACTCACACCTCATAACCCATAACTCATAATTCATAACTTATAACTCACAT
>CAYOWM010000394.1:0-1863 GCA_964407635.1 uncultured Flavobacteriaceae bacterium | reverse complement strand
TTTCAAACAAATCTTTAAATTTAAAATTATCCCAGTATTTTTGGGTTTTTCTTAGTGTATCTGTGGTGGTTTCTGCTACTTCGTCTAAATGATTTATTACATCATCTAATTGGTTTAGTTCTTCGGCATTTTTGGCATTTTTTTGTGCTTGTAATAAATTTTCTTTTTTAAGTGCCTTTTTTGCACTTTTACGTAAGCCATTTTTTATGGCAACGGTTGCTTCGCCAGACAAAGATAGTAATTCTAAATAAAATAGGTATTCTTGTAAAGCGAGGGCAAATTTTGAGTCTGTTCCACTTAAACGTATTAACGAGTTTACAGTAGCACTTGTAATTTCTATAACACCAATTGCTAGTTTTATTTTTGAAACGGTACTTGCAAATTGTACCACTTTTTGTGCATTTTTTAATTTAGATGCTATTTGAACAACCCGTTTTAAATGTCTAAATCACACCTAACTCTCTTTCTAACACTTGGTTTGACCAAATATCATACTCCATAATATTAGGTTCTACTTCTAAAAAAAGTTCTTTTAATTTTTTTGCATATTTTTTATAATTTTCATTTTCCCAATATTTACCATATATTTCTTTTTCTTCAATTTCTATTGAAAATTTTTTTAACACATATTTAGACTCAATAAATTTTATAATAGATGAATTTATAATATGCTTTTTATTTTTTAAATCGATTAATACAAATTCATCTGTATTAGTATCAATACAGTATAGTTGATCTACATTGTCTATACCTATCTGAATTAGATTATTATTATATTTTTTTAATATACCATCCGTTAATAAAGGAGGCATCGTATATTCATAATTCATTAGACCATAAGTTTTTAAAAAACCTCTACTTTCTATACTTAATTCTAAAAAATCATCAGAATTAGTAAACGTAACTACATTCCCAAATCCTTCTGCCATTATTATTTTAAATTGCTCTTCTATTGTTACCATATTATTAATTTTTTATTAACCTATCTAAATCATTTTTTCTTAAATTAATTGCTTCAACTCTAATTTTTTGATTAGTATAAATATAATTATGCTCAATTTTAGTTTTTGCAAATAATTTCTTAAGTTTTACCTTGCAATTGTAACCTGCTAATTCACAAGGTTGTAATTCGCTGTAAATTGATTTTACTTTCTTAAAATCAATTTTATTATCTTTTAACCATTTTATACCAATATCTTCTGCATGTGGTTTTATATCAAAACCGTTTTTAATCCATTCTGCTTTTTTTTCAAAAGTAGTAAACTCTTTAATTTTTGTATTACCTAATTCATCAACATATTCAAAGATAGCAATATTACCGTTATGTTTTGCTCCTTTACCTAAAGTCTTTCTAAAAGAAACTGCCAAACTACTTGCTAAAGTCTCTCCATATTTATTTAAACCATTAGTTGGTACAAACTCGATAATTTCATCGCTGTATTTTGCTAAGGTTTTTATTAATTCGTAAAAATCTAAACCTTCTTTAAAGTTGTTTACATTAATAAAGGCTTGTGTTTATTATTATTAAAGTGTGCCAATTATCTCTTTTTTCTTTTCTTGACGAGGGGTTAATTCATTGTGGAAATTCTCTTCGATAATTTCAGAAACTCTTTTTTCAATGTCTTCTTGTGAGAAAGGGAAAAGTAATTTTGTATTGGTTTTGCCAAACTTGAAACTTAATCTTTCCAAATCAACATTGTTGTCTAAGTATTTACTTAGAACATACGCTTTGATTATGAAATTTCGCTTGTTTTCTTCATCAAAAAATTCTTCTTCAAATTCAGGTATAAATTCGCTGATATTCGTAGAAGTAACTTCTCGTTTATCGGCAACCAAACTAATAGAACTTTTTTGGTTTTGTGG
>CAYOWM010000393.1:0-1863 GCA_964407635.1 uncultured Flavobacteriaceae bacterium | reverse complement strand
TTAAAATAAGTAGTGGTCAAACTCCAAATAGGATTCAATTACGAGCTATTGGTAATGGACTTGCTAATAATGTAGTAATTACAACCAAATATGTAAAGCTTTTTTAATATGAAAATAAAATTATTTTTTATACTTATAATTTTAGTATCCTCTTATACTTTTTCACAAGTAGGTATGGTCTAACCCTTTTATTTTTATTTTACCAAAAAGACCTTGCATAAGCAAGGTCTTTTAACCGTAATTACATATTAGAATTTTATAATGAGTGTTCAAATCACCATAAAATAAGAGGTTTTACTACTTTTAGCGAATAGCTTTATACTATAATAAAAAATTTAACAAAACCTTATATTTTAAAGTAGTTTGAAAAATAGAAAATTTTAGGTACTAAAAATTATCCCTTTTTTTGTTTTTTGGTGTACTAGACGATTCACTAATTTTATTAGCTGCAACCAAGCTAGTAACCATATCATTAAGCAAAGTACTTGCCGCTGTTGGGTTGTTTGGTAACAGTATTAAATTAGAATTTGTGTCTGAACCAATACTTTGTAAGGTATCGTAATGCTGTGTAATTACAATAAGAGCAGATGCTTCTTGACTATTAATTCCTGCACGATTAAGCACATCTACCGATTCTTCTAAACCTCTTGCAATTTCTCTACGTTGATCGGCAATACCTTTACCTTGTAAACGTTTGGATTCTGCTTCGGCTTTTGCTCGTTCTACAATTAAAATACGTTGAGCATCTCCTTCGTGTTGTGCAGCAACTTTTTCACGTTCTGCTGCATTAATACGATTCATCGCAATCTTAACTTTTTCATCTGGATCAATATCGGTAACTAAGGCTTTAATGATATCATATCCGTAATTTAACATAGCATCTTTTAATTCGCGTTGTATTGCAAGAGCTATTTCTTCTTTTTTTACAAATACATCATCTAAAATCATCTTAGGCACTTCTGCCCTAACGGTATCAAAAATAAAAGCAGTAATTTGCTCATGTGGATTTTGCAATTTATAAAAGGCATTATACACATGATCTCGTTGAATTAAAAACTGTACCGAAATTTTTAAATGTACAAATACATCATCTTCTGTTTTGGTTTCTACAATAACGTCTAATTGTTGAATTTTTAGACTTATACGACCAGCAATTCTGTCAATAATAGGAATTTTAAAATTTAAACCTGCTTGTCTAATACCAGCAAATTTTCCGAAACGTTCAATAATAACTGCAGTTTGTTGTTTAACGACAAATAATCCTGAAAGAACGATAAATATTACAGGAATTGCCCATACAATGTTTGGAATCATAATAATTTTGATTAAATGGTTAAAATATGTTGTAAATATAGCAATTTGAAATAAAGATTTCATACTATTCGTAGTAAAATATGTACATTTGTTACAAATTTTTATAAAAAATGAAAAAAATCTTAATCGGAATAGTTTTTGGTGCAATTTTATTTTTTGCTTTGTACTACACAGCAGTATATTATATCACGTATAGCGAAGGATATCGTGCTGGTGAATTAGTAAAAATTAGCCATAAAGGTATTCTATTTAAAACTTGGGAAGGAAAATTAAGTCAAGGAATATCCGATGAATTGCAATTTGAATTTTCAGTTGAGGAAAATCAAAAAGAAGTTATTGAAACTTTAAAAAATTTACAAGGCCATAAAGTAAAAGTAACCTATAAAGAACGTTTTGGAACGTTTCCGTGGCTTGGCGATACCAAATATTATGTTACCAAAGTTGTAAAAACAGAATGATGCGTAAATTACTACAAGTCATTCGTTTATTACTTAACAATATCGTATTAACTAAATTTAAAAGTAACTAAAAAACTAAACTAGTTTTTTA
>CAYOWM010000392.1:0-1873 GCA_964407635.1 uncultured Flavobacteriaceae bacterium | reverse complement strand
GTTTGCTTTTTGGAAATTGCTTTAATATTTTTGGTTAATTCTATGTATTTTTCAGTTTGCACTAAATTTATTGTTTATGTTTTACCATTGAGCAACGGAAGCATTAAAAATATCTTGTGTAATTCGTTCAAAAATTATGGTATATGCTTCTTCTAATGTTGCACCTGTTAACAAGGCGTTTGCATCATAATCGTAAAAATGAGAAAAAGATTTGTCAAAATTTTTATCCTCTTCTAATCGGTTAAAAAATTTCACTTTTACAGCAATAGTTAATCTATTTTGTGAAGCCTTATTATCTGCTGTTGCCGAAGTTGGTGTAATTCTATATTGTGTTACTTCGCCTTCAAAAGTTAAATCTGCATCATCATTTACTAAGTTTAAATTGGTTTGTTGCAAAAATTTTTCACGTAAAGCTTCGGTTATTTTCTGACTTAAAGTTGGTTCAACAAAACTAGCGTTATTAGGAAAATAAGCAATATTAATTGTTTTTGCATCGCCAACACTTCCTCCAGAAAAGGAATATACGCCACAGCCAAAAAATGTAGTAGCAATAAATACTAAAAAAAGATATTTAATAAATTTCATCTTTAGTTTTTTGACAAATTTAGTTTTTATTATTTATTATTCTGTTAAATTAATTACAAATCGTATTGTTTTATTTTACGGTATAATGTTCTTTCGGATATACCTAAATCTGCTGCTGCTTTTTTTCGTTTACCTTTATTTCTTTGCAAAGCTTCGGTAATCATTTCTTGCTCTTTTTCCTGCAAAGAAATTGTTGGTTCTATAATTTCAGCATCTTGGTATCTTTGATTTTCAGTAACTGGATTATGTTGCATTGGTTTTATTACCTCAATAGTTGCTTCTTTTTCAAAATCATCTAAATAATTATCTTGAAAAACTGGTGTTGTAGAAGTGTAATTACCTTTATTTTGCATTAAATCTCGTGTAATTTTTTTAAGTTCGTTAATATCTTTTCGCATATCCAACATAATTTTATAAAAAATTTCACGCTCGTGCGAAAAGTCAACTGTTTCGTTTTTTTGATTGGTTAGAACAGGTAAATACGATTTGTTTTTAGGTAAATAAGCCTTTAAAATATCAGGAGTTATAGTACGTGTTTCCTCTACAACTGAAATTTGCTCTACAATATTACGCAATTGACGAATATTTCCTTTAAAAGGATATTTTTGAAGCATTTGAATACTTTCTTCCGTTAAACGGATAGTTGGCATATTATATTTTTTCGCAAAATCTGAAGCAAACTTTCGAAACAACAAATGTACATCGCCATCTCTATTACGCAATGCAGGTAATTCTATTTCGATGGTACTTAAGCGATAGTATAAATCCTCTCTAAATTTCCCATCAGCAATTGCTTTTTGCATATTTAGATTGGTTGCTGCGACAATTCTAACATCGGTTTTTTGTACTTTTGATGAACCAACTTTTAAAAATTCGCCATTTTCTAAAACACGTAACAAACGTACTTGAGTAGTTAGTGGCAATTCTCCAACTTCATCTAAAAAGATAGTACCACCATCGGCAACTTCAAAATAACCAGAACGCGTTTGTGTTGCTCCTGTAAAAGAACCTTTTTCGTGTCCAAAAAGTTCGGAATCTATTGTTCCTTCTGGAATTGCCCCACAATTTACAGCAATGTATTTCTTGTGTTTTCTATGTGATAAAGCATGAATTATTTTAGGAATACTCTCTTTTCCAACACCACTTTCGCCTGTAACCAATACCGAAATATCGGTTGGTGCAACACGAATTGCTTTTAGTAAAGCACGGTTTAGCTTTTCGTCGTTACCTATAATTCCGAAACGTTGTTTTATGGTTTGTAAATTTTCCATATTTTATTCTAAACTAA
>CAYOWM010000391.1:0-1876 GCA_964407635.1 uncultured Flavobacteriaceae bacterium | reverse complement strand
AACAAAACCAATTACGATGAATATAACTTTGAATGCCAAAACGATTTTTTAGGCAATTTATCGCAGAAATGGGAACAAGCATTCTACCAAACAAAAACACCAAAAACACGAAAAGTAGCTATTCGAATTGCACCAGTTTTAGGAAAAGAAAGCAATGCCATAAAATCACTTTTACCAATAGTTAAATTAGGTTTTGGCGGAAAACAAGGCAATGGCAAACAACTATTTCCGTTTATACACCAAACCGATTTTGTCCGAGCAATTGAGCATATTATGGAAACAGAATCGCTAATAAATTCTATTAATCTAATTGCTCCTATTCCAACAAACAACCAAAATTTTATGCGGATTTTTAGAGAGCAATTAGGAGTTAAAATAGGTATTCCAACTCCTGTTTTTCTATTGCATATTAGCAAATATATAACCAAAGTAGAACCTGAATTAATCCTTACTAGCTCGTTTGCCAATCCTAAAAAAGTAATCGATAGTAATTTTACTTTTGAATATCCTAACATTGCTTCCGCTTTAAGCGAAATAATTAATTAATATATTTAAACAAAAATTATATATTTGCAATTCTTTAAAAACAAAAGAAAATGCAATTATCCGAACAAGAAATCGTTAGACGAGAGTCCTTACAAAAATTACGTAATTTAGGCATAAATCCGTATCCAGCAGCGGAGTTTAAAGCGACTGCAAAAGTCAAACAGGTTTTGGATAATTTTGATAATTTCGAAGGCAAAGAAATCGTTCTTGCAGGACGAATTATGAGCAGACGTATTATGGGAAAAGCTTCTTTTGCAGAATTAAAAGATGGCTCTGGCAGAATGCAAATCTACTTTAATCGCGATATTCTTTGCCAAGGCGAAGACAAGACTATGTACAACGAGGTTTTTAAAAAATTACTGGATATTGGCGATATTATCGGAATAAAAGGCGAAGTTTTTAAAACAAAAGTTGGCGAAACCTCGGTAAAAGTAAAAGAACTTACTGTTTTATCAAAATCGTTGCGACCAATACCAATTGCAAAAACCGATGCAGACGGAAAAGTACACGATGCTTTTACCGATCCTGAACTGCGATATAGACAACGATATGTGGACTTAATTGTTAACGACCACGTTAAAGATACTTTTATAAAACGAACCAAAATAACCAATACTATTCGTCAGTTTTTTAACGAACGAGATTATATCGAAGTAGAAACGCCTATTTTACAACCAATTCCTGGAGGAGCTGCTGCAAGTCCGTTTATAACACATCATAATGCATTAAATATTCCGTTGTATTTGCGAATTGCAAACGAACTGTATTTAAAACGCTTAATCGTTGGTGGTTTTGATGCTGTTTACGAATTTTCAAAAGATTTTCGTAACGAAGGAATGGATAGAACGCACAATCCAGAATTTACGGTAATGGAACTATATGTTGCTTACAAAGATTATAATTGGATGATGCATATGACCGAAGAACTACTCGAAAGAATAGCCATAGAATCCAATAATAGTACAACGGTAACTTTTGGCGAACACCAAATAAATTTCAAAGCACCTTATGCTAGAGTTCCTATTTTAGAAGCCATAAAAGAACACACTGGTTTTGACCTTAACGGAATGAACCAAGTTCAATTAATAGAAGTTTGTAAAAAACTAGATATTGAAGCAGATGAAACTATGGGAATTGGAAAACTTATAGACGAAATTTTTGGCGAAAAATGCGAACACAACTACATTCAACCAACTTTTATAACCGATTATCCTAAAGAAATGAGTCCGTTGTGTAAAGAACATCGTAAGGATAACAGACTAACCGAACGTTTTGAATTAATGGTTGCAGGAAAAGAATTGGCAAATGCCTATTCGGAATTGAACGATCC
>CAYOWM010000390.1:0-1877 GCA_964407635.1 uncultured Flavobacteriaceae bacterium | reverse complement strand
AATTTTTGTATTTTTCATTAAAATATAGTTTTTAGAGAATGGTTATTTGCTTATTATTTTGAACTTGCATAAATTCGTTCGATAATATCTACTATTTTCATACCTTCAAAAGCATTAGTTGTTATTTCTTTATTGTTTGTTAGTACATCTACTACATTTTCAATAATATAATGATGGTTTTGTGCAGATCCTTTGTATGTACCATAATCATTTCCTGGGTTTGTTGGCTTTAATTCAGGAAGTGTATAATCTTTAATATGACAATATTCGACTTCATTCATATATTGACCTCCAATTTTCACAGCTCCGTTTTGAGCAATGATTGTCATAGAACTTTCCATATTTTTATCGAATAAAGCTGTTGAAAAGTTAAAATTACCAATTCCTCCATTAACAAATTCAAAATTTACCACACCAGCATCCTCAAAATCCGTCATATTTTGATGTTTAAAATCTTTCATGGTTGCTCGTATGTTTTTTATATCGCCAAACAACCAATACATAATATCAATAAAATGTGAAAATTGTGTAAATAGTGTACCACCATCTAATTTTTTATCACCATGCCAACTATCTTTTGTGTAGTATCTTTCATCGCGATTCCAAAAACTATTTATGTGTACCGAATATATTTCGCCAAGTGTTCCGTTATTAACAATTTCTTTTATCCATACCGATGGTGGTGAATATCGGTTTTGCATAACGGCAAAAACTTGTTTAGAAACTTGTAGTGCTTTATGAATAATTTTTTCGGCATCTGCTTTAGTAAGTGCTATTGGTTTTTCTATAACAACATTAAATTTAGCATCTAATACTTGTATTGCTTGTGTAGCGTGTAATCCATTTGGTGTTGCAATAGTTACTACATCGGTTTTAATAGTACTAGTTAAAAAATCGTCTAATGAATTAAAAAACGGAACTTTATATGGACTAATATTTAGGTTTTCTTTTGGTTTTATATCGATAAGAGCAACGAGTTCGCATTTTGGATTTCGGCTTACCATTTCGGCATGTCTTTTACCAATATGTCCGCAACCAACTATTGCAAATTTTATTTTAGTATTCATTTATTTCTTTTTGAATAATTTAGAAAAGAAAGATTGTTTGGTTTCATTTTCGTGATACCCATTATTGTAATTTCCATAACCGTATCCGTAACCATAACCATATCCGTAACCATAACCGTATTTTTTATTTACTTCAAAATCGTTAAGTATGTAGCTAATGTTTTCTACTTCTTTATTTTTATACTTGTCATCTATCATTTTTGGCATTTCCTTTTGCGTGTAATTTTGTCGAATTACATATATAGATGCATCTGCGTATTTAAATAATTCTAATGCATCTGCAACTAAACCGATTGGAGGTGTGTCAATAACGACGTAATCGTAGTTTTCTTTTGCATACTGCATTAATTCTTTTGTTCGTTCGTTTAAGATTAATTCGGATGGATTTGGTGGTACAGGTCCAGATAATATTAAATCTAAATTCGGGATTTTTGTTTGTATAATTACTTCGTTTAATTCTCGTTGTCCGATTAAATAATTTGTTAATCCTTCTTTATTATCCATATCAAAATCTAAATGGATTTTTGGTTTTCTAAGGTCAAAACCAATAAGGAGTACTTTTTTATTTGTTGCAGCAAAAACAGATGCAATATTCATTGAGCATAGTGTTTTTCCTTCACCACTTACCGATGAGGTAACTACAATGGTTTTGGAATTGCTATCATTATTCTTAAATAAAAATTGAAGGTTAGATCGTATGGCTCTAAAGGATTCTGCCACGGTAGATTTTGGTTTTGCAAAAACTACCAGATTAGTATCTAGTTTATTTTTACCAATAACACCTAAAACAGGAATGCTATATTTACTTTC
>CAYOWM010000389.1:0-1891 GCA_964407635.1 uncultured Flavobacteriaceae bacterium | reverse complement strand
CACATATAAATTCAATTGATATAATAATATTTAGCTGTCATTTTTTTACTTTATCCAATTTATCTTTTATCAAATCAACAATCATAGAAATTTTTTCTTGATAATTTTCTTCTGAAATTTTTTTTCCACGATGCGGTTTTTTAATATCAATTTTTTGAGAATAATTTAATTTAATTTTTTTTGCAATATAATATATATTTTTATAACTAGTTTCTAAAACTAACCCAGGTAATCCATCTCTATCTAAAGGACCAAATGGATAGTTAATGTTTGGTGCATACCAAGCAGTAACTGTTTCTTTCTGTACTTTATTTATAACAGAATATTGTTCTTCAACCTCAGCAATAGCTTTAAAACAGGTATATCCACATATTTTTTTTGTTTCATTTAAAAGCACCCATTTGTATGGCTCGAAAGGTTTATTTACAGTTAACAATTCATCATTAAATTCTAATTCATGGATTCTTATTTTAGTCTTTAAATCTTTAAAATATATGCCCTTACCTCCTCCTTTGTAAGCAAATCTATGAATTGATAAATCATCTAATTCCATATCTTTTTGCAATTTCATCAAAGAAGTACTATTATTAAAAGATAATTCATAATTAATTTTATCAAGAAAAACTAATTTATTTTGTTTAGTGTAAGCCTTTGAATAATAAACTACTCCTGATTGAGAAAAAATGTTAAATGTTACAATAAATACAATGTTTAGTATTTTTTTCATGTTGTATGTGTTTAATTTAAAGCAATAGAAACCAATTTTGGTTTCTATTGCTAAAGTTTCTAATTATAAAAAAACAGCATCTTCCATTCCTCCTTCGGAACAAATGTCCATATAAAATTGATATGAATCTGCTATTTCTGAATTACTCATTGGACCATAATGATTTATTTCTCGAACAATTTGGCTGATAGCGTAATTTTGACAAGGAGTTTCTTCTGCTTGAGAATTTTTTACTACCGTATCAACACTAAAACTCATCAGCGTTAACATACCTGTTAACAGCACTAAACTAACTATTTTTTTCATATTAAAAAATTATTTGTGTAAATAATATTTACAAAGTTTGTTTTTTTAAAATTGTAAATAGTATTTACTAGTTAATAAAATTCCACATTTACTTTAAAGACCTTGTGGTTTTAGGTCTAAACATTGCAACGTTATGTTATGGTAGATTTTTATAAAATCTACATCATATCAAATTAAACACAAACTAATTTACTATAGTTTGCTATATAGTTATTGAGGAGTTTTAAAAAATTTAAAGGCTAAGGGCTTACCTTTAAAGTATGTAACAAACATATACAAAAAAACAAATATCTGCTTATTCATTTTTGGCATATTTTTATGCTTTTTTTGCATATTATTAATTTTTAGTAGCTTTGTAAACAAATTAACCTATATGAATACAACAGTTGGAAGCAAAATAAAATCTTTGCGAAAGAAAAAAGGTCTATCGCAAGAACAGGTTGCAGATTATTTACATATATCACAATCTACTTATGCTCGTATAGAAAATGGTGAGCGAGGGTCTTGGGCTAATTATATCGAACCTATTAGTAAATTATTTAATATACAACCAGAGGAATTAATAAAACAAGAAAACATACATATAGATACGATTGAAAATAATGGTGCTGTTTATAATCTTGGTACCGTTAACCAATTATCTGAAAAACTAATTACACAATACGAGGCTAGATTAAAAGAAAAAGACAAATTAATTAGCTTTTTAGAACAAGCACTTGCTAAGCTAAAAAAGTAATATTTTATTACCTGTTATTTTTATAGTTTGTGCATTGGTAAAAAATCCTGCTAGGAGTAACAGGATGGATAATGTGTATTTTAAAAAAGGTTTGTTCAAATTGGTACCGTTTATTTATAAAT
>CAYOWM010000388.1:0-1896 GCA_964407635.1 uncultured Flavobacteriaceae bacterium | reverse complement strand
AAAGAATTAATTTTATGGCTAAACAGACAAGGCTAAATAAAGTATTAAAAGAATTAAACATCTCTTTAGAAAGAGCTGTAGAATACCTTACAAGTAAAGATATTAATATTGAGGCTAATCTAAATGCTAAAATATCTCAAGATGTCTATGAAATATTAGCACAAGAATTTCAATCGGATAAAACACGTAAGGCTATTTCCAGAGAAAAAAGCGAAAAAAGTAAAAAAGAAAAAGAAGCAATTCGTTTAGCGCTTGAAAAAGAACGTGAACAAAAACGTCTGGCCGAAGAAAAAGCAAAACAACAAGAATTATTTAAAACAGAATCCGAAAAAAAAGTAGGCTTAAAACAAGTTGGTAAGATCGATCTAAACACCAAAAAGGAAACATTAGAAACACCAAACAAATCGACAACCGAAAAAGAAGAAATTCCGGCAGAAAAACCTGTTGATATAAAAGAAGAACCCAAAGTTGAAAAGATAAAAGCACCCAAACTAAAGGGCATTAAAAAAGTTGCAAAAATAGATATTGAAAATAATAAAACAACAAAAAAAGAAACGCAAGATAAAGCAACCCAAGATTCTTTAAAAGAAAAAGAGCCGGAAAACAAAACAGCCGAAACTACAAAACAAACCGAAGAACAAGTTAAAGAACCCGAAAAGATTGAAACCAAATACCAAAAATTAAAAGGGTTTAAAACTGTTGGCGATAAAATAGATTTAGATCAATTTAAAAAACCGGCTAAAAAAACCGAATCTAAAACCTCTTCTACCAATAAAAGACCCAAACGTAAACGTATAGTAAAACCAATAGTAAACTCCGAGTTTAATCGCTTTAAAAAAGCAGGAAACAACAAAGGCAAAGGAAGTGGTAAAAAGAACATTGTTAAAGTAGAACCTACCGAAGAAGAAATTCAAAAACAAGTTCGTGAAACCTTAGAACGTCTTCAAGGAAAGTCTAAAAAAGGAAAAGGTGCAAAATACCGTAAATCTAAAAGAGATCTACACAGACAGCAATCTGAAAAAGACATACTAAAACAAGAACAAGAAAGTAAAATTTTAAAAGTAACCGAATTTGTTACTGTTAACGAAATTGCAACGATGATGAACGTTTCGGTTACACAAATTATTTCCGCTTGTATGTCTTTAGGTATGATGGTAACAATGAACCAACGTTTAGATGCAGAAACACTTACTATTGTTGCCGACGAATTTGGTTATCAAGTAGAATTTGTAGATGCAGAAGTTACCGAAGTAGAAGAAGAAGTTGAAGATAATGAAGCGGATTTAGAGCCAAGAGCTCCGATTATTACAGTAATGGGGCACGTAGATCATGGTAAAACTTCATTATTAGACTATATCCGTAAAGAAAATGTAATTGCCGGTGAATCCGGAGGAATTACACAACATATCGGCGCTTATTCCGTACAGCTGGAAAGTGGTGATAAAATCACATTTTTAGACACTCCCGGGCACGAAGCATTTACAGCAATGCGTGCCAGAGGAACGCAAGTAACCGATGTGGTGATAATTGTAATTGCGGCAGATGATTCTGTTATGCCACAAACAAAAGAAGCCATCAGCCACGCACAAGCAGCAGGCGTACCAATTGTATTTGCAATTAATAAAATAGACAAACCGGGAGCAAATCCTGATAAAGTAAAAGAAGAATTAGCTCAAATGAATTTATTGGTAGAAGATTGGGGAGGAAAAATTCAATCTCATGATATCTCCGCTAAAAATGGAACAGGTGTTAATGATTTATTAGAAAAAGTGCTTTTAGAAACAGAATTATTAGATTTAAAAGCAAATCCTAATAAAAAAGCGTCAGGAACCGTTGTAGAAGCACAATTAGATAAAGGTCGTGGTTATGTAACTACTTTATTGGTGCAATCCGGTA
>CAYOWM010000387.1:0-1902 GCA_964407635.1 uncultured Flavobacteriaceae bacterium | reverse complement strand
GAAAAGATATCCAGGTACTCGTTCGCCATCGTCTTATGCAAGTGAAGTTACCATTTTAGATAGAGATGGGAATTTTGATTATCGCATTTACATGAATCATGTGTTAGATTATAAAGGGTATCGTTTCTTTCAATCTTCGTTTACTGAGGATGAAAAAGGAACAATTTTATCTGTAAACCACGATTATTGGGGAACATTAATCACCTATATTGGTTATTTTTTAATGGGTTTAGGTATGTTTTTTACTTGGTTTATTAAAGGTTCTCGTTTTTCGCAAGTTTCTAAAAAATTAAAAAAAATGTCTAAGCAAAAAGTAGCAATTCTTTTATTTTTTATGTCTTTTACCGTGTTTTCACAAGAAAATCACGATCATAAAGCTGTAGATACACGAGTAGATGTAACAAAATTTGTAGTAAAAAAAGAACATGCCGATAAATTTGGTAAGTTGCTTATACAAGGTTTTGATGGCAGAATGAAACCTGTAAATACCTACGCTTTAGATGTGCTTAGAAAAGTATTCAAAAAAGATACGTACAAAGGATTAACTGCCGAGCAAGTTGTGTTATCTGCACAATTAAATCCTAATTTATGGAGTAAAGAACCAATTATAAAAGCCTATGCTGTAAAATTGGGGTCGGAAATCACAAAGGAACTTGAAATAAAAGATAATCATATTTCGTTGATGCAAGTCTATAAAAACGGTGTTTATAATATTGGTAAACGAGTAGAGGAGTCTTTTAGGTTAAAAAAAGCATTGCGAAATGAAAAAAACAAAGAGTTAATTAATCTAGACGAACGTGTAAATATTTGGTCTGGTGTTTTGGCAGGTTCGGTACTTAGAATTTATCCAAAAGCAAACGAAAGTAACCATAAATGGTTTAGTGGTTTTGATGATAAAGCATTTGTTGCACAAGATACTATGATACTTAAAATGCATCAATTCTATTTACAATCTTTAGCAAAAGGAGTTGCTACTGGCGATTATGCAGATGCAGATAAATTTTTAAATATTATATCCGATTACCAAAAAAAAATAGGAAAAGCAGTTTATCTACCACAAAAGAAAATTGATTTAGAAATCACTTATAACAAATGGAATATTTTTAAAAAATTGATGTTCTATTATATGCTTATTGGTTTTATTTTTTTAACCTTAGCTTTTGTAGATTTATTTAATCCAAATTCTAAAAGAGTTGCTTTATTGCTTAAAATTTTTGCAGGATTATCTGTAATAGGAATGATTTTTCATGTAGTAGGAATGGCAATGCGTTGGTATATAACAGGTCATGAACCTTGGAGTAATGGTTATGAAGCAGTTGTTTTTGTTGCATTTATAACAACACTTGCAGGTTTGATTTTTTCTAGAAATAAGAGTAAATTCATTTTAGCTGTAACCATTTTATTTGCTTCCTTTTTATTAGCAATTGCTCATGGAAGTATGATGAGTCCTGAAATGACAAATCTAGAACCTGTTTTAAAATCGTATTGGTTAATGGTTCACGTAGCAATTATTACAGGAAGTTATGGCTTTTTAGGGCTTGGTGCTTTACTTGGTCTTGTAGTTTTACTATTGTATATTTTACGAAATAAAGAAAATGCCAATCGTTTAAATTATACTATTAAAGAATTAACCTATGTAAACGAATTAACCCTTACTGCAGGATTATTTTTCTTATCGGTTGGTACATTTTTAGGAGGCGTTTGGGCAAGTGAATCTTGGGGTAGATATTGGAGTTGGGATCCAAAAGAAGTTTGGGCATTAATATCTATGATGGTTTATGTTTTTGTATTACACATGCGATTAGTACCAGGTTTGCAAAGCAGATTTGCATTTAATTTCGCCAGTATTATAGCGGTTTCCTCTATAATAATGACCTTTTTTGGTGTAAATTATTATTTAGC
>CAYOWM010000386.1:0-1913 GCA_964407635.1 uncultured Flavobacteriaceae bacterium | reverse complement strand
TAACTAAATCCAAATCACTAATTTGCAACACTATACCATTATTTTCTGAAAATAAAAGTTTAATAACATCTCTTTCATTTAAAGAAGTTAGATCTAAACTTGCTCCTAAATTATTTTCCGAAAAACACATTTCTAACAACGTAGTTATTAAACCACCAGAAGCAACATCGTGTCCTGCTAAAACAACATTTTTATCTAATAATTTCTGAATAGCATTGAAGGTATTTTTCAAAAATTCAGCACTTTTAATTGTAGGTGTTTCCACTCCTACTCTAGCTTGAGATTGTCCAAAACTAGAACCACCAAGTTTAAAACTATCTTGTGATACATTTATGTAAATCAAACTACTATTTTTATGTACTTGCAAAACTGGTTCTACCACTTTTTGCACATTTTTACAAGATGCAGTAGCAGATATTATTACAGTTCCCGGAGAAATAACATCATAATCTTTGTACTTTTGTTTCATGGAAAGCGAATCTTTTCCTGTAGGAATATTAATTCCCAATTCTATTGCAAATTCCGAAACCGCTTTTACCGCTTTATACAAACGAGCATCTTCGCCTTTATTTTTACAAGGCCACATCCAATTAGCAGATAATGAAACCGATTTTAAACCATTTTGCAACGGTGCAAAAACAATATTTGATAAACTTTCGGCAATAGCATTTTTAGAACCCGAAACCACATCAATCAATGCACTAATCGGAGCGTGTCCAACACTTGTTGCAATACCATTTTTACCTTGATAATCTAGTGCCACAACACCAACATTATTTAACGGAAGTTGCAAACTACCACAGGTTTGTTGCTTCGCTACCTTACCAGTAACACAACGATCTACTTTATTGGTTAACCAATCCTTACAAGCAACGGCTTCTAATTGTAAAACCTCTTTTACATAATCGTAAATCTTTTCTTTTTTATAAGTAATTTCTTGATAATTTTGGTCTATTGTTTCGTCTTTAAGCACAGTTGTTGGCGATGAACCAAACATATCTGCCAAATCTAAATCTATCGGATTTACAGTTTTTCCTTTAAACACAAAATGCATATCGTTGGTTACTTTTCCTACTTCATAAATTGGTGATCGTTCACGTTTTGCAATTCTATTTAATAAATCAAAATTTTCTTTATTTATAATCAAACCCATTCGTTCTTGGCTTTCATTACCTATAATTTCCTTTTCGGAAAGGGTTTTATCGCCAATTGGCAATTTATTTATTTCAATGATTCCTCCTGTATCCTCAACCAATTCAGATAAGCAATTTAAATGTCCTCCAGCACCGTGATCGTGAATAGAAACGATTAAATTTTCGTTGCTTTCTACCATTGCACGTATGGCATTTGCAACACGTTTTTGCATTTCAGGATTAGAACGTTGCACTGCATTTAATTCAATTGCATTAGAAAATTCGCCAGTATCTGCCGAGGAAACCGCTGCTCCACCCATTCCGATACGATAATTATCACCTCCAAGTATAACAATGCTATCGTCTTTTTTTGGTTTTTCTTTTAGTGCATCGGTTTCTTTTCCGTAACCAATTCCTCCTGCAAGCATAATAACTTTATCATACGCTAATTTTCGGCTATGCTCTTCGTGTTCAAAAGTTAAAAGCGAACCACAAATTAAAGGTTGTCCAAATTTATTCCCAAAATCCGAAGCACCATTAGATGCTTTAATTAAAATATCTAAAGGTGTTTGATACAACCAAGGACGTTCAGCCATACTTTTTTCCCATTTTTTTAATTCCGATGCTCTAGCATACGAAGTCATATAAACAGCTGTTCCTGCTAAAGGCAACGAGCCTTTTCCTCCTGCAAGTCTATCGCGAATTTCTCCACCAGAACCTGTTGCAGCACCATTAAAAGGCTCTACGGTTGTAGGAAAATTATGTGTTTCCGCTTTAAGC
>CAYOWM010000385.1:0-1920 GCA_964407635.1 uncultured Flavobacteriaceae bacterium | reverse complement strand
CCCAAAGACTCTCCTTTTTTTAACATAAAGTCGTAACAAGCGTTGTATTCGTTTTTTATTTTACCATCTAAAATAGCATTTTTTATAGCTTCTTTAATCGTTCCTATTTCTCTACAAGGTTTTAGATTAAAAGTTTTCATAATTAGTTCGCCAGATATTGGTGGTTGAAAATTTCTAATTCTATCTCGTGCTTCTACTTCTTTTACTTTCTCACGAACGAGTTTAAAATTATTTAAATATCGCCTCTTTTTCTCTTTGTTTTTGGTAGTTATATCTGCTTCACAATGGATTAACAAGTCTTCTAAATCTTCTCCTGCATCAAAAATCAAACGCCTTACAGCAGAATCGTTTACTTCTTGAGCAATTACAATTGGTCTAGAACTAAGCAATACTATTTTCTGCACATATTTCATTTTTTCATTCAATGGCATTTTTAAGCGTTTAAAAATTTTATATACCATTTTTGAACCTACAAATTCGTGTCCGTGAAATGTCCAGCCGTTTCCTTTTTCAAATCGTTTGGTTGGTGCTTTACCAATATCGTGTAACAATGCAGCCCATCGCAACCATAAATTATCGGTATTCTCAGAAATATTATCTACTACTTCTAAAGTATGGTAAAAATTATCTTTATGTCCTTGTCCTTGCTCGTATTCTACACCTTGCAAGGCTACCAATTCTGGTAAAATTTGATGCAATAATTTGGTTTTAAAAAGCAATTGTAATCCTACAGATGGTTTTGGACTTAGTAAAATTTTATTCCATTCGGTTACAATTCGTTCTTTGGTTATTATTTCTAATCTTTTTGCATTTTTAGTTATAGATTGAAGTGATTCCATTTCAATTTTAAATTGTAACTGACTTGCAAATCGTATAGCACGAAGCATCCGCAACGGATCATCGGAATAGGTAATATCTGGATTTAAAGGTGTACGAATACTTTTGTTTTCTAAATCCGCTACACCATTAAACGGATCTAGTAATTCGCCAAAATTACTTTCGTTTAAACTAAAAGCCATGGCATTTATGGTAAAATCTCGTCGGTTTTGGTCGTCTTTCAAGCTACCAGATTCTACATTTGGATTTCTACTATTTTCTGAATAAGATTCCTTTCTTGCTCCTACAAATTCAATTTCGGTATCGTTATAACGAAGCATTGCTGTTCCGTAAGTTTTAAAAATTTGTACTTTTGGTTTTGTTGGTAATAAAGAGGCTACTTTTTTTGCAAGTTCAATTCCGCTACCAACTGCAACGATATCAATGTCTTTTTTATTAGAACGCTGCAATAAAAAATCACGTACAAAACCACCAATTACATACGTTTCTAGCTTTAATTGTGTAGCTGCTTTGGTTATATAGGTAAAGACTTCGTTTTTTAGTGCGTCTTTATAGATATTGTTATTCATTATTTTCGTAAAAATTGAATTTCATCATCTATTAATTTAATAATAGTAGATGCCTTTTCTGTGTTAATTTGATTTGGCAAAGAAACAACATAATCTACATTTTTAATAATAGTTTTTGAAATGCTTTTAAAATCTTTTGGTGTTGGTTCGCCTGAAACGTTTGCCGAAGTAGAAACTATTGGTTTTTTAAATTCGTTAAGTAAATCATACACAAAACCTTTGGTTACTATTCGTATTGCAATTGTATTGTCTTTTGCTACAAGGTTTTTTGCAAGGTTTTTTGGATTGTTATAAATTACGGTTGTTGGTTTTGTGGAATTTTTTAAATATTCTTTTATTTTTTGAGGAATCTCTTCTACATAATTTTGCAACATTTCAAAAGAATTAACTAGTATGATTAAATTTTTAGATTCCTCACGTTGCTTAATTTTATATATTTTTGCTACTGCTTTTTCGTTTGTTGCATCGCAACCGATACCATAAACGGTATCTGTTGGATAGAGGATGGTTTTAC
>CAYOWM010000384.1:0-1925 GCA_964407635.1 uncultured Flavobacteriaceae bacterium | reverse complement strand
TAATTAATTCTTTTTTTTATTTTTTACTAGTTCATCATCAAAAAGCATTCGAACAGATGGTGTATATACATCGTCATATTGCCCTGATTTTACCGATTTAATAAATACATACAAAAAACCCAAGGCTATCAGTACACTTATCGGAATCATAATATATAAAACATCCATAATTATTGAATTTTACACAAAAATACAACTTATAAATAAAAAAAAACTGACAAATGTCAGTTTGGAAAGTTACATAGGTTACAAAGCTGTTAGTTACCTACTTCGCTAATGAATTTAATTCGCATTAATCGCAGTTCTTCAATATCAAATTCGCCTTCAAATTCTTCTAAAGCATCATCAATACTATCGGTTTCTGCTTCCATATAATACTCAAAAATATCCTCTTGTGCTTCTTCATCAATCATTTCGTTAATACAATACGAAATATTTAATTTAGTACCAGAATATACAATACTTTCCATTTCATCGATTAATTCTTCCATGGTTAGACCTTTAGATTTTGCAATATCTTCTAATGGTATTTTTTTATCGGTATTTTGAATTATTGATAATTTTAAACTAGAATTTGAGCCTGTACTTTTAACGATAATATCATCTGGTCGTTCAATTTCGTTTTCTGTTACATATTTAAGAATTAACGCTACAAAATCTGCTCCGTATTTTTTTGCTTTCCCTTCGCCAACACCATGTACGTTTGCTAATTCTGGAATCGTAATAGGATATTTTAGGGTCATATCCTCTAAAGATGGGTCTTGGAAAATAACAAATGGCGGAACGCCTTTTTTCTTTCCTACTTTTTTACGTAAATCTTTAAGCATTCCCATTAAAACCGCATCGGTAGAAGTTCCTGCTCCTTTAGGATTTACAATAATATCGTCAATTTTATTTTCACTGTACACATGATCTTCAGTCATCATAAAAGAAGTTGGATTTTCAATAAAATCTAATCCTTCTTTTGTAATTTTTAACACACCATATTGCTCAATTTCTTTATAAAGCATTGGTGTTACCAAAACTTGGCGAATTAAAGCCATCCAATAATTTGCTTCTTTATCTTTTCCGCATCCAAAAAAGGAACGTTCATCTGTTCTACGCGATTTTAACAAAGCATTAGATTTACCTACTATCGCACTAATAACATCTTTTGCTTTATATTCTTGATTGGTATCTCGAATTACTTCTAAAAGTAATTTCACATCGCCTTTCGCTTCTTTTTTTGGCTTTGGATTACGCATATTATCATCCATATCTGCACCATCACCATTTATTTCGTCAAACTCTTCTCCAAAATAATTTAGTAAAAATTTACGTCTATTCATAGAAGTTTCTGCGTAAGCAACTACTTCTTGCAATAAAGCATTTCCTATTTCTTGTTCGGAAACTGGTTTTCCTGAGAGAAATTTCTCTAGTTTTTCAATATCTTTATATGCGTAATATGCTAGGCAATATCCTTCGCCTCCATCTCTACCTGCACGACCTGTTTCTTGGTAATAACTTTCTAAACTTTTAGGAATATCATGGTGAATTACAAACCGAACATCTGGCTTGTCAATTCCCATACCAAAGGCTATTGTTGCTACAATAACATCTACCTCTTCCATTAAGAACATATCTTGATGTTTTGCACGTCGTTTTCCGTCTAAACCTGCATGATATGGTAACGCATTAATACCATTTACTTGAAGTACTTGTGCTATTTCCTCAACTTTTTTTCTACTTAAACAATAAATAATTCCTGATTTTTTTTCGTATTTACGCACAAAACGAATAATATCTTTATTTACATCTTTAGTTTTCGGACGCACATCGTAAAATAGATTTGGTCTGTTAAACGACGCTTTAAATCTATTTGCTTTTGGCATTCGTAAATTTTTAAGAATATCTAACTCCACTTTTGGTGTAGCTGTTGCAGTTAA
>CAYOWM010000383.1:0-1944 GCA_964407635.1 uncultured Flavobacteriaceae bacterium | reverse complement strand
AAAAGACGAGCAAAACATCACATATAAAGGTTGGATATATCTTAATCGATAAATAAATATTTTTCTTTTTTTAAAAAAATAGATAATTCCTATTTTTCAGTTATACAATAAGTTTATCTTTGCAGTTCAATAATAAGCAAGTTGTATTTTAACAACATTACAAAATAAGGCAACAAATGAAATATTTTCATAACGAAATAGAGAAAAAATGGCAAAAATTTTGGGCAGAAAACCAAACTTTTAAAGCCGAAAACAACAGTGATAAACCAAAATATTATGTGCTAGATATGTTTCCTTATCCAAGTGGTGCTGGTTTACATGTTGGTCATCCTTTAGGATATATTGCAAGTGATATTTACGCTCGTTACAAACGCCATAAAGGTTTTAATGTGTTGCATCCACAAGGTTACGACAGCTTTGGATTACCAGCCGAACAATACGCTATACAAACTGGGCAACATCCTGCAAAAACTACCGAAGCAAACATAAAAACCTATCGCAGACAGTTAGACAGAATTGGTTTTTCATTTGATTGGTCACGTGAATTACGCACTTCAAATCCTGATTTTTATAAATATACACAGTGGATTTTTACCGAACTGTTTAATTCATATTATTGTAATATAGACGATAAAGCGCTTCCGATAACGGAATTAATCGAGGAATTAGAAAAAAATGGAAATGCAAAAGTAAATTCTCCTTGCGATGATAAAACACCACAAATAACAGCAAAAGATTGGCATAATTTTTCCGAAAAAGAAAAACAAGCCTTTTTATTAAATTACAGACTTACTTTTTTAAGCGATACAACCGTAAATTGGTGTGCAGAATTAGGAACAGTACTAGCAAATGATGAAATTGTAAATGGTGTTTCCGAACGTGGCGGCTTTCCTGTAGTACAGAAAAAAATGAAACAATGGTCTATGCGTATTACTGCTTATGCACAACGTTTATTAGACGATTTACAAGGTATAGATTGGCCACAACCAATAAAAGATATCCAAACAAATTGGATTGGACGTAGCGAAGGAGCCATGGTTTCTTTTAAAATTAAAAACACCAAAAATTCTTTTAAGGTTTTTACAACACGTCCTGATACCATTTTTGGCGTTTCGTTTATGACACTTGCTCCAGAACACGAATTAGTTGAAAAAATCACCACTTCAGAACAAAAAGATGCCGTAAACACCTATGTAAAAGCAACCGCAAAACGTACCGAACGAGAACGAATGAGCGATGTAAAAACCGTTTCTGGCTGTTTTACTGGTGCCTATGCCGAACATCCATTTACCAAAGAACCAATCCCTATTTATATTGGCGATTATGTACTTGCTAGTTACGGAACTGGAGCAGTTATGGCTGTGCCTTGTGGCGACCAAAGAGATTACGATTTTGCAAAACATTTTGATTTGCCAATTCCTAATATTTTTAAAGATGTCGATGTTTCGGAAAGTGCTTTTGAGGATAAAGGAAATACTATTATTGATAATTCTGATTTTTTAACAGGTTTGCCTTATAAAAAAGCCTTCAAAACCATTATTTACGAAATGGAAAAACAGCATATTGGCTATAAAAAAATAAATTATCGCCTACGAGATGCCGTTTTTTCTCGTCAGCGATATTGGGGAGAACCAATTCCTGTTTTTTATAAAGACGGAATGCCACAAATAATAGCAAAAGAAAATCTACCATTAATATTACCAGAAGTAGAAAAATATCTACCAACCGAAGATGGAAAACCTCCGTTAGGAAATGCTACAAATTGGGCTTGGGATACAATTAAAAACAAAGTAGTTGCTAACGAATTAATTGATAACACAACTGTTTTTCCTTTAGAATTAAATACTATGCCTGGTTGGGCAGGAAGTTCTTGGTATTTTAATCGTTATATGGATGCTCATAATTCTACTGACTTTGTAGGAAAACAAGCTTTAGATTATTGGC
>CAYOWM010000382.1:0-1949 GCA_964407635.1 uncultured Flavobacteriaceae bacterium | reverse complement strand
ATATAAATCTGTTGTAAAGTTAGCATAAATAATTGATTATTACAAGCAAATTTGATAACTTTTTATAACTTTTATATCTGATTCATGCAATATTATAAGGTAATTCACTATTTATTCATCCAAATTTCAAAAGATTTTTCAGCTTGTAATTTTAGCATTTCTAAGCCGTTTTTTATAGTTGCTCCTTGCTTTTTTCCATTTTTTAAGAATAGTGTTTCTTTTGGATTGTAAATTAAATCGAATAAAAGATGTTCTTTTGTTAAAAATAGATATGGAATTTTAGGCGCAAGTTCAGTATTTGGAAATGTGCCAACAGGAGTACAATTTATAATAATAGTATATTCGTTTAGGATGTTTTTTGTTATATCAGTATATGAAAATTGATTGGAATTAGGCGTTCTAGATACTTCTTTAAATGAAATATTTAATTTTTTTAAAACAAATTTTATTGCTTTTGAAGCACCACCAGTACCTAAAATCAATGCTTTTTTGTGTGTAGGTTTTAAAAGTGGCTTTAGTGATTTTTCAAAACCGTAACAATCGGTATTATAACCTTTTAAATACGTGTTATCTACAATTTTAACGGTATTTACTGCACCAATTTCATTTGCAATTGTATCTACATCATCTAAATAATTAACTATTTTTTCTTTATACGGAATAGTTACATTAAAACCAATTAAATTTTCAATTTTGTCATTTAATAATATAGGTAATTCCGAAATAGTTGGAATATCAAAATTTTGATATTTAAAAGGTAAATTTTCGGATTTAAATTTTTCTGAAAAATAATTTTCCGAAAAAGAATACGCTATATTTTTTCCTAAAAGTCCGAATAAATTTTTCATAGTTTATTTGATTTTATTTCCTTTGCGTTCCATCCAAACCAATATACTAATTCCTATTATAATAAATAGTATAGCAATATAAGTTTCGGTTGCTGTAAAATCAGGAAAATACCGTTGGTAATTACTTAAAATTTTATTTCCAGAGCTGTCTAAAACAAATGAATCATTATTCATTTTATAAATTTTAGCTTTCCAAGGCCAAACATTACCAAGCGAACCAGTTATAAATCCTAAAATAATTGCCGTAACAATATTGTGCCAACGTTTTAAAACAAAGTTTAAAATGTGTGATGTTATAACCAATCCAAAAGCCGAACCTGCAGAAAATGCACCAATAATTTTTAAATATTTAATACGTTCTGGGTTGTTTATAAATTCAAAATTACCTGTAAATATTTCGCTAATTGTTTTTGCCAATACGTTTACAGAATCCACTAAAAGCAATACATAATTACCTAATAAAATTAAAATAAACGAGCCAGAAAGACCTGGCAGTGTCATGCCAGAAACACCAATTATTCCACATAAAAACACAAAGGCTAAATTGTTATTTTCCTTAGCAGGAGGAAGTAAGCTAATGGCAATACCTAAAGCAATTCCGATAAAAATATAGTAGTTACACTTTACCGAATAATCTTTAAAATTTTTAGCAATATAATATACAGAACCTATTATTAATCCAAAAAATAAGCTCCAAACATATAACTCGTAATTTTTTAATAGATAGTCTAAAAATAAAGAAACACTAAAGTAACTAAACAGACTTCCTGAAAAGACAATGACCAAAAAATGAGCATTTGTATAGGTGAAAAAGCTTTTAAATCTACCGTTTAATGCTAACTTTAGCGATTTGTAATTTATTTTATTAAAAGAATAAATTAATTCCTCGTAAAACCCAGTTACAAAAGCTACAATTCCGCCAGAAACACCAGGAACTTTATTTGCTGCACCCATTGCTAATCCTTTTAAAAACAGAAGGATTTTATCTTTAAGAGTTCTTGTTTTTTGTAATTCCATTTTAATTTTTTAAGGCATTTACAATTTTTATACATTCCATTGCTTCTTTAACGTCGTGAACTCGTAAAATAGAACTTCCGTTTA
>CAYOWM010000381.1:0-1960 GCA_964407635.1 uncultured Flavobacteriaceae bacterium | reverse complement strand
AATTGCTTTGTATTTTACCAAAGTATTTATGTTGTCAATATTCCAAGTATCGTATTTGCCATCGTTATTTGGTGTTAAAAATTTTGGATAATCTAAAATTAAAATATTTTCTTGTGCTAAACTACAGCCATTTTTATCTTTTACTGTTACAATATGTGCACCCAAACGTACATTTTCAAAATAATTTTCTGTTTGAAATAAATCATCATTATCTATATCTAACGGATCTATATCCAATCCGTAAATATAATCACCTTGACCTGTAACAAGCACTTGTACATGAAATCGGTCTGGATATTTTGTATCGGCAATTTCTACTCGTTCAATAGTTGGTTTTTCCGATAAAAGTACATGAATCACTCTACTTGTAAAACAATTATCTGCATTATATACATTAACCGTATAATCACCAATTTCATTAACTAAAATACTTGGTGTAGTTTCATTATTTGGCAACCATTCGTAGGTGAAATTTGTTATATCATTATTTTCAATACCAGAATCTAAAGTAATAAAATCAGGATAAGTATCTAGACAATAATATATTTCCTCATCTACAAAATTTGGTTCTGTACTACTAAATACACTAGAACCGATAACTGTAAATGTTTTGGTATTAAAACAACCTGCATCATTGAATACATCAACAGAATAATCACCAGCCAAATTTACCGAAATATTTGGTGATGTTGCTCCTGTTGACCACAAAAAGGTATAATTTGCAATATCATTATTTTCTAAAACTACCGAAAGTTCTATGGTATTAGGATAGGTATCTTGGCAATAAATAAGACTAGTATCTACAAAATTTGGCTCGGCATTAGTAAAAGTATTCATCGAAACTTCTATCGAAAAAGAAGCAATTCCATAACAACCAGAAATAGTATCTTCCAAGCGAATCCAAATAGTTTGCGGATTGGACACATTTGTATATGGACTTAACAAAGGTGCATTAGCATTTATCGCATCATTTTCTGAAAAATAATAACTTACCTGCATATTTTCTTGTCCGTTAATTATTGTATCATCATTTTGGGTTAAATCAAATTCTGCAAAACCTGAAGTATCACATTGGTACATCGTATCAGGAATTGTAATAGCTAAACTACCTAATAAAGTTAAATTAATATCAAACACACTATAACAACCAGTCGTAGGATCGGTTAATCGTACATAAGCAGTTCCTGTTCCGAAATTATATGCATTTGGAGTTGCAATTGGTGTAATATTAAGTTCTGCATCTTGTGAAGTTGCAAAATAAGAAACATTAACGGTTTGTGTACCTACTAAATCGGTTTCAAATTGCGTTAAATCAAAAGTAACTAAACCATCGTTATCTAAATCACATTCTTCAATATTCATATCTATTCCTGCTGGTAATTCATTTGTTGGAGGATTCGAAAAAGTAGCTGTACCTGTCCATTCTAAAGAAAAAGGACTACTTCCTATTGGTCTATCAATCATAATATAATAGGTCTCTCCAGCATTTACATCCAACCATCTAACAAAGCTGTTTCCGTTAGGACCTGGTCCTTCGGAAGTATCGGTTTCTGTTCCGTTCATACCTGTTAAATTATTACCTTGATTTGAAGATTGTGGATTGGTTGTAGAACAACGAATAGCATTACCTAAATTGCCGCAAGTTACATTTGGACCAAATAC
Organism: uncultured Flavobacteriaceae bacterium; assembly: GCA_964407635.1. Classification (GTDB taxonomy): domain Bacteria; phylum Bacteroidota; class Bacteroidia; order Flavobacteriales; family Flavobacteriaceae; genus S010-17. The sequence continues at coordinate 298 of CAYOWM010000381.1, read as the reverse complement.
AAAAAAATCGTAATCAATACTAATTGAACTACTATCTGGCGTTAAAGTAAAGCCTAAAGTACCAGAAGTTGCAGGTGTTACTTGTAACCAAAGGGAATTATTTTCACCACTTGAGCAAGTATTAGAAGTAGTTTCTTGTACACCAAAACCATCTACATCAAAATTTAAATTGCTATTACCACAAACGGTTACACTATTGATACAATCGTTTGGTAATTGTGCATAAACCACATTAATAAAACCAAAAAGTAATAAAACAAAACTATTTTTAATAACATTCATATCTTTATAATAAAGT
>CAYOWM010000380.1:0-1967 GCA_964407635.1 uncultured Flavobacteriaceae bacterium | reverse complement strand
GCACTGCTTCCTATAGTTGTAACCGAATTTGGTATGACTAATGTCGTTAAACTAATACCACTTGAAAAAGCAAAATCACCAATAGTTGTAACTGAATTAGGAATGTTTAGAGAGGTTAAATTATGACAATCACTAAAAGCTGAATCACCAATAGTTGTAACTGAATTAGGTATGGTTAAGGAGGTTATATTACTACAAGCCGCAAAAGCATTATTACCAATAGTTGTTACGGAATTTGGTATGATTAAAGAGGTTAAATTATTATTATATTCAAAAGTACCATCACCAATAGTTGTAACGGAATTAGGTATGGTTAAAGAGGTTAAACCAGCACAACCCGAAAAAGCATAATCGCCAATAATTGTAACCGAATTAGGTATGGTTAAAGAGGCTAAACCACTACAAGCCCAAAAAGCATTCTCGCCAATAATTATAACCGAATTTGGAATAGTTAAGGATGTTAAATTATGGCAAAAATAAAAAGCATTATTACCAATAGTTGTAACTGAATTAGGTATGGATACACTTGCAAAATCACATAATTCAAAAGCATTATCGGTAATCTCAGTAATTGTATAAGTTGTACCGTTATTGATAATTGTATTTGGTATTGTAAGAGTACCTGTTGGACAAACATTATTAAATTTTTTAACGGAAACATTTGTTCCATTTAGAACAGTATATTCCAAAACACCATCATTAAAAGTCTGAGATTGGCTTAATGAAAAAGATAATAAGCAAAATAATAAAAGTAATTGTTTTTTCATAATATTTATTTGTTATCGCAAGAATAGATTATAAGTTGCAAATGTAATTATTAATATATACTAATGAATTTGATTAACGATATTTTTGAACTCATAATTTCAGTTTTTAATGACGTAGAACGATTTCACATCCGTAGTTTCGCCAAAGTGATATTGTCGTAATATAAATCTTTTGTAAAGTTAGATTAATTATTTTGCATTTACAAGTAAATAGGATAATTTTTTATAACTTTTCCCTAACTTTTGTATGGCATCTATTTTTCGATACTCACCATAACTAATGCTATGTCTGCGTGTCTTAAAATTTTGCTACACCAATACTAACATATATTTTAGCTTTTCGTAATGAAAACCTTTATGGGTTTATAGTAGTAAAATAGTTATAAATAACAATCTACAACATCTGCAAAAATATGTAGTAGCAATCCTATTGCTATATATTTTGTTTTTTTAAAGAACAACATAATAAAATATATTGTAATAGCATAATAGGTATGCAATGGATGAAAATTTATACTACATCTGTTTGGATCAAAAATAGGATTTGCCAACAAATGATCTAAATCAATAAGCATAGTACTTATAAGAATTAACCATATTTTAAACCAATACTTTTTATGTAGTAAAATAGCAATTCCGATAGGGAAAATAAAGTGTAATCCATAATGAATTAAAAATTTACTCGTCATTTTGCAAAAGTACTAATGTTTACTAAAAAAAATGCGACCTTTGTAAAAATAATTAATCGTATGAAAATTGCAATAATTGGAGGTGGAGCAGGTGGTTTTTTTTCTGCAATTCAGGTAAAGGAAAATTATCCAAATGCTGAAGTTACTATTTTTGAAAAAACAAGTAAAGTGCTTTCTAAAGTTAAAATTTCTGGAGGAGGAAGGTGTAATCTTACCAATGCTTGTACCGATATAGTTGAATTGTCAAAGGCGTACCCAAGAGGCGAACGTTTTTTAAAAAAAGCCTTTCATCAATTTAATACAACGGATACGCAACAATGGTTTACCGATAGAGGAGTACCTTTGGTTATACAGAAAGATGCTTGTATTTTTCCTAAATCACAGCAATCGCAAAGTGTAATTGATTGTTTTTTATCTGAAGTGAAACGTTTACATATTAAAATAGAATTAAATTGTAATGTGCTAAAAATTATTCCGATTTTAAATCGTTTTGAAATTCATTTTAAAGATA
>CAYOWM010000379.1:0-1971 GCA_964407635.1 uncultured Flavobacteriaceae bacterium | reverse complement strand
TCCGTGATATACAGCATACATTCCAGCCATAACAGCAAGTAATACCTGTGCTGTACAGATGTTAGAAGTTGCTTTTTCACGTTTTATATGTTGTTCTCTGGTTTGTAAAGCCATACGCAAAGCTCTATTGCCGTTTGCATCTAGCGTAATACCGATAATTCTACCAGGAATTTGTCGTTTATATGTTTCGGAAGTTGCAAAATATGCAGCATGTGGTCCTCCGAAACCTAACGGAATTCCAAAACGTTGCGTTGTGCCAACAGCTACATCTGCTCCCATTTTTGCAGGAGATTTTAGCATTGCCAAACTTAATAAGTCTGCTGCAACTACTACTTTAGATTCGTTTGCATGTGCTTTTTCGATAAAGGAAGTATAATCGTAAACTTGTCCGTTTTTTGCAGGATATTGTACAATCGCACCATACACGTTTTCGTTAAAAGTAAAAGTTTCGTGATTGCCAATAACCAATTCAATATTTAAAGGTTTAGAACGTGTTTTTAGTATGGAAATAGTTTGTGGTAAAACTTCTTCGGATACAAAAAACACATTTGTATTTGCTTTTTTTTGCGTTATACTACGTGCGTTAAAAAGCATAATCATGGCTTCGGCAGCAGCAGTTCCTTCGTCTAGTAAAGATGAGTTTGCCATTTCAAATCCTGTAAAATCACTAACCATGGTTTGGTAGTTTAATAAGGCTTCTAATCTACCTTGCGAAATTTCGGCTTGGTATGGTGTATAAGAAGTGTACCAACTTGGATTTTCAAAAATATTTCGTTGAATGACTGCTGGTAAAATTGCAGCGTGATAACCCATTCCGATAAAGGTTTTATAGACTTTATTTTTATTTGAAAGTTGGTTAATGTGATTTGCAAATTCAATTTCACTCATTGGTTTTGGTAAATCCAATTCGTTTTTAAGTAAAATATCATTTGGAATAGTTTCATCTATTAATTGTTCTAACGAGGAAACACCAATGGTTTTTAGCATTTCGGAAATTTCATTTTCTTTAGAACCTAAGTGTCTTTGTAAAAAGGAATCTGTTTGCATTAGTTGATTTTTAAACGCACTTTTTTAGTGCTATTTTTTGCGTAACAAATGTACGTATATTTTGTAACTTTTTAGCGAAATATAAATTGATTTTTTAATCAAAATTAAATTTTAATTGAATGTTCGCTATTGTTTCTTTCTTTTTGGTATTTATATTAAGATTGGTTACCGAAATACCTAAAAGTCTAACCGATTTTTTTATTGGTTTTTGATATAAAAGTTCCTTTACTGTTTCTAAAATTAAGGCTTTATCTTTTATAAAATAGGCAAGTGTTTTACTTCGTGTTTGTTGTGTAAAATCGCTATATTTTATTTTTAAGGTAATTGTTTTTCCTGCAACTTTAGCGTTTTTTAGTCTTTTTTCTAATTCGATTGTTATTTTTTCTAGCTTTTCTATCATAAAAACTTCCGAGGTTAAATTTGTAGTAAAGGTGTGTTCTGCTGCAACGGATTTTCTAATTCGGTTTGGTTGTACTTTACTATTGTGAATACCTCGTACAATTTGGTAATAATAAGCACCTGATTTATGAAAATGTTTAATTAAAAATTCTTCGGTTTTGCTTTTTAAATCTTTTCCTGTAAAGATACCTAAATTGTACATTTTGGTTGTGGTTACTTTGCCTATTCCGTAAAATTTTTCGATAGGTAATTTTTCTAAAAACGGAATAACTTCTTCTGGTAAAATAGTTTTTTGTCCGTTTGGTTTGTTGTAATCACTCGCAATTTTAGCCAAAAATTTATTTACTGAAATTCCTGCTGATGCTGTTAGACCAATTTCTCGCTGTATGCGTTGTCGTATTTCTTTTGCTGTTTTACTTGCAGAATCAATTCCTTTTTTATTAATGGTTACGTCTAAATATGCTTCGTCTAGCGATAGTGGTTCTATTAAATCGGTATAATCTTTAAAAATACGTTTTATTTGCT
>CAYOWM010000378.1:0-1977 GCA_964407635.1 uncultured Flavobacteriaceae bacterium | reverse complement strand
GTTGCACCACTATCAAAAATATCATCGAACAAAATTACTGATTTTCCGTTTATTTCCTCTGGTTTTGTATATTCAAATTTTCCGGATACATTATCTTTTTTAAGATAACTGTTTTGAAAAACCTTTTGTGGTTTTGTTTTTGATATTTTTATTAGGTTATGCGATATAGGAATTTTTAAAACTTTTGAAATTTTTTCTGCAAAATTCTTTACCAAGTCGCCGGATTCTGTTGGTGGGACATATAATATATAGTCAAATTTTTCATTGCCATAATGTTTTCTGAATGCTTTTAGAGTTAATCGCAGCAAAAAATCGGGAAAATCTCCTCCATTTTCATATTTGCTTCTATGAATTGCAGCCCCAACACTGGAAACCCCATAATAACTTGCGGCTATACCATTTACAATATTCGAATTTTTACTCTCTACTTTTAAAACAGGGAAAAAAGTTTCTCTAAATTCTCTTAACTTTTCTTGATATACATCTTTAATGGAAACAGTATATTTGGGCAAATTTGTATTATCACAATTTAAGTATGAATGTGGTGTATTGTCTCCTAGATAATCACACAAAAACTTCATCCTAGAAGTTGTAAGATTGACATACTCAATCATTGAATTTAATTCTTTTAATTTTTGCTCCCTTAATTCTTCAAATGGTTTTGTATCTAGTTCAGGTGCATCAAATTGATATTCATATTTTTTACTTTTACCATACAATACTTCTTTTATTATTCCTTGTTCAATCAGATCCGCTTTAATAACTCTAACTTGTGTTTGTTTTAGATTAGTAGCTTTCATAATTTGGCGTTCACCAAGTGGTTCTTGTTTTAACGCATCAATAACTTTTTGATAGTTTTTTAAACTTGGTCTCCCACCATCAATAAATGCTTTTGGTAGTTTATAATCTTCTTCTATTCCTTTTTCATCTTTTGTGTTGTTGTAAAATAAAATGAGTTTGGCGGGTTTCCCATCTCTTCCGGCTCGTCCAATTTCTTGGTAATAATGTATCGGTGATGCAGGTATCTGTGTATGAATAATAAATCGTATATCGGATTTGTCTATTCCCATTCCCAATGCGTTTGTAGAAATGACAGCTTTCCATTTATTTGCCATTAACCCGTTTTCAATTGCCTTTCTACTTTCAGCATCCAGTCCTGCATTGTATTCTGTTGTATTAATTCCAAGGAATTCAAACCATCTTGAATAAATTTCCGTATTTACTCTTGTTCCCGTGTAAATAATACCATTACCTTCTAAATTTGGTAGATTTTCAGCTAGCCATAGTAATTTTTCATCTTCCGATTTTACTTTAATAACATATAATTCAAAATTTTCTCTTATTAAACTTCCTCTAATGGTTGTTATTTTGCCAGAAATTTGCTGCTCGATGTCTTTTTGAACTCTTTCTGTTGCTGTTGCCGTAGTTGCCAAGACGGGAAATTTCTGTGGAAGCAACTTCACCAAATTAATAATTCTTCTAAATGCAGGTCTAAAATCGTGTCCCCAAACAGAAATTGTATGAGCTTCATCAATTACAACCATTGATAAATTCATTTTTCTTGCAGCCTCTATCCACTCTATATTTTCTTGTCTTTCGGGGGCAATATATAAAATTCTAATTCTTCCTTGTAAGGCTTCTTGGATAATTTGACTATTCTGTTCTTTTGATTGTTCTGAATTAATATATCTTGCACTTATACCTTTTTCATTTAAAGCTTTTACTTGGTCTCGCATTAAAGCAATTAATGGGGAAAATATAACTGTTATACCGTTAAACTGTGTTGCAGGGAACTGATAACATAAAGATTTCCCAAAACCTGTTTTTTCTATTAGTAAAACTCGTTCACCAGCAAACAACCGTTCAATGGTTTCCCATTGTTCATCATAGAACTTTTCAAAGCCAAAAATTCTTTTTAATTCTTTTTCTGCTTCAAATCTGTTCATAAATGTATTTCCTTATATGGTGGCTAACGTC
>CAYOWM010000377.1:0-1990 GCA_964407635.1 uncultured Flavobacteriaceae bacterium | reverse complement strand
TGTGAAAATAGTTCTTAGCTAACTGTCCGAAAATTGGGGTACGGCTCTTTCCACTGCTTTCGTTAAAAATTTGCTAATAACCGTTTATGAGTTTCGTTTCCCACCTTAATCAGTGGAATTTACCCCGACATTTCTTTCTCCACCGACTAGTGAAAAGGCCTCTGTACTATCAATATTTACCAAATACATACTTATCAACCCACCCATGAGATCCGTCAATGTCGTCCATACCCTATACACTATAACTAGTAACAGTGCTTTTTCTAAAGGTATGGACATACTTAGAAAAACCACACTTGTTGCTTCTCGCACCCCTATCCCACCTGGAGAAAAAAAAGCTAAAAAACCTACCAATATTCCTACTGTACATGCTCCAACTAAAAGAAAAAGGATATTAAAGTCAAATCCGTATAGAAAATAGTAAAGGGAAGAAAATACAAACCCTGCAAAACACCACAGTGATAGATATAAAATTAAAAGATACAAGTAACTTGGAATATCAATATGCTTAAGCAAAATTCTATTAGTTAAAAAAGGTGCAAATTTTATCTTAATAATTTTATTATAAACAATAGGAGCTACGGGAATAGATAGTAAAATTAAAGGTATCGATATTATAAAATAATCACTCGCTTTAAAAAAGGAGTAAGTTATAGAACCAATTATGAAGCCAGAATGTAATAATGTTATTTGCTCAAAGTAACTAACTGTAACTATCTCTTTTGCATTCAACCCCCTCTCTTTTAGCCCTATTCCTCTACCTATCATTCCCCATATTTTCCCAGGTAAATACTTGCCTATAGCAACAGTATTACAATGGATGAAGCTTGATACAAAAGGGATTTTTCTCTGAGTAAATATAACTATACAAGTCCGCCAAGCTAGTATAGAAAAAAACCAAAATATAACTTGAAAAATTAAAAGGGGTAGAATCCAATTATAATGTAGCTTGGATGGTAAATTAATGTCATGAAGGTCATTTTTTAACATGCCTAAAGCAACTATCATAGCAATAATAAAAAGTAGAAAAAACGCTACATTCATTATCCACTTTTTTCTGGCATCAAACATTTATCTGGATTTCCTCAACACCCATATATAGGAAGGTAAAAAGCCATAAAAAACTATACCCAACCCTTTCTTTACAAAAGAAGGAAGCCACGATGATTTAACTACATCTGTTGCATTAAATTTCACGGGATCAGTGATAATTGGAATAGTATAATCTAGTAATTCAAACTGATTTACAAGTTGCTTTAGCTTCGGTGTTGTCAATGGCTTTTCTAAGTAACCATGATCATAACCTTTTTTTCTAACCAACTTCTCTGAGATTAATTCTGGCATCCAGTGTAGAAAAGGTAAGTCGTAATGTGGTTCAATTGGCCAACGTGCATTCATTGCACCAAAATATACAATCCCACCTTTGCGTAATACTCTATGAAGTTCTTTAAATAAGGCTTTAGAATCACTAACATGTTCATAAACATGGTTACAAATTAGAATATCAACACTTTTATCAGTAAAAGGCAAGTTCATAGCATCGGCAACCATTGTGGTTAAAAATTCTGAAGAAGGCGGTAGAATACTTTCATCAAGATCAATACCAAACGCCTTTTTAGGTTTTAGTAGTTTAATAATTTCTAGCAACGGTACACAACCAGATGCACCGACATCAACAATAGTTTTATTTTGCATCTCGCTACCAAAAAAATCTTGTAGGACAGCTGCAATTTTTGCTCCTTTTTGTTTTCTTGTATCTAAGTTTGTAATTCTTGGGTAGCGTTGTGCGTAATCCTTTGCTACATCCTTAAGTTCATCATGCATAATCGTTTTTCTCTTTTATTATTTTAATAATTTTTTTAGCAATAGATTTTAGATCAAATTTTTCTTTCATTAGATCAATACTTTCTTGTAATTTTCTCTCATTATTGATCACTTTTTTTATAGATAATAATAAGCTTGCTTTGCTAGTTTGAATTACCAACAGCCC
>CAYOWM010000376.1:0-1991 GCA_964407635.1 uncultured Flavobacteriaceae bacterium | reverse complement strand
CCAAAAAATATTTGTATAAAATATTAAACAGGTCTGTATATTTTATTAAATAAGATGTAATATTTAGATTTAATTATATCTTTTTTTACTTTTAAAGTTGGTGTGAGGTGTCCATCTTTAATTGTCCATTCATCAGGAGTGAGTTCAAATTTTTTAATTTTTTCCCATTGTCCTAAATTTTGATTAACAGTGTCAACTTCTGTTTGGATTAATTGTTTAATTTCTAGGTTTTGTATTAAATCGGTATTAGAATTTAAATTCAATTTTTTAGTAATACTCCATTGTTTTAAAAAATCAAAATTTGGTTGTATAATTGCAGCAGGAAATTTTTCACCTTCACCAATTACCATAACTTGTTCTATTAAATTTGATTTTTTTAATTCTATTTCAATTTTATCAGGACTAATATATTTTCCTCCTGATGTTTTAAAAGTTTCTTTTTTTCGACCAGTTATATACAAAAAACCATCCTCATCTAATTGTCCTAAATCACCAGTTTTAAAATAGCCATCTACAATAACTTCGTTTGTCTTTTTTTTGTCTTTATAGTAGCCTAGCATTACATTAGGACCTTTTACTAAAATTTCACCATCTGTTCCTATTTTAACATGTACATTATCAATTGGTTTACCTATTGTGCCTATTTTTGCTCTGTTTGGATATGGTGCATTTACCGATATAACAGGAGATGTTTCAGTAAGACCATAACCATCCATTAAATTAAAACCTGCAGCACCAAAAATACGCATCAACTTTGGCGAAAGTTTAGAACTTCCACAATAAATAGTTTTTATATTTCCTCCTAATGCAGCTTGCCATTTTGTAAAAATGAGTTTTCTGGCTCTAGATAAATTCCGTTCGTATTTTTTACCATTGACACCATCGTATTCAAAATTATATCCTAGTTCTAAAGCCCAATTAAAAAGTTTTCGTTTAATACCTTTTAGTTCTTTTCCTTTTCCTACTATTTTATCGTGAATTTTTTCAATTAATCTAGGTACAGCAGTTATAATATCTGGCTTTACAACATTCAAATCTGCCGAAATAGTTTCAATGCTTTCTGCAAAAAATACCGATATTCCGTTTACTTGATATAAATATATCATCATTCGTTCAAAAATGTGGCTTACAGGTAAAAAACTCAAACTTTTTGGATTGTCTCCTAAAGCAGGAATAACACTATGTAGTGCAGTTATATTACTAACAATATTTTTATGTGATAGCATTACTCCTTTAGGTTTGTCTGTAGTTCCTGAGGTATAAATTATTGTTGCTAAATCGGTATCTACGATTGCATTTTTTATAATTTGAACTTCATTATCGGTGTTTAACTTACTTCCTAAAAATAAGACATCGTTAAAATTATTTGCATTCGAAACCTTATCAAAACAAAAAATATCTATAAGAGTAGGTGTATTTTGCTTAAAACTAGTTACTTTATTTAATAAAGCTTCATTGGAAACAAAACAAAATTTTATTTCTGCATGATTAAAGATATATTGCATATCAAAAACACTGGTAGAATCGTATATAGGAACATTTATAGCACCAATTTGCATAATTGCATAATCTGCAATGTGCCATTCTGTTCTTGAGCGATTCGTAATTATCGCTATTTTATCGTTTGGTTGTACACCAAAATCAAGTAGTGCTTTACTAAGGTTATTAATATCTTTAAGTAGTAAATCCGAAGAAATTGCCTGCCAATTTCCATTATATTTTGTTACAAAAGATGTAGATAGATTGTGTGTTTGCTGTTGTACTTTTGGTATGTCGAATAATCGTTGTACGGTTTGCATTTAAAAATATATTTTAGATACGAGTGAGATATTGATTAAAAAAAGTTTCATACGTTTGGTGTACACTTTCTAAATAATTATTAAAGTATTTTTGGGCAATTTCAATATTGGATTCTTTTTCTATTTTATCTAATTTATTGTAAATTTTTGTAAGATCATTTTTTGCTAAGGCAGAAACAGTACTTCCGTATA
>CAYOWM010000375.1:0-1999 GCA_964407635.1 uncultured Flavobacteriaceae bacterium | reverse complement strand
ACCAACCGTTGCTGGTTGATCAAAACGTTCACCTGTTCCGCCATCGTATAAATAAGTATGTCCGAATTCAGGTACACCAGCTTTGTTAGTTAAAGCAGTAATTTCATCCAAACTTGCTCCATCAAAGATAGGAGTTGCGTATTTTTGTCCTAATTTTTGACCTGCCCAACCAAGAACCGTTTCGTAAATTTGTCCGATATTCATACGAGAAGGTACACCTAACGGATTCAATACGATATCAACAGGAGTTCCGTCTTCTAAGAAAGGCATATCTTCGGCACGTACAATACGAGCGACAATACCTTTATTTCCATGACGACCTGCCATTTTATCTCCAACTTTTAATTTACGTTTTTTAGCTATATAAATTTTAGCTAATTTTAAAATTCCAGCAGGTAATTCATCTCCAACGGTAATTGCAAATTTTTCTCTACGTAAAGAACCTTGTAAATCATTTAATTTGATTTTATAGTTGTGAATAAGGCGGTTAACTGAATTGTTTAATGTTGCTTCTGTAGTCCATTTTCCTTTAGTTAAATGTTCAAATTCGGTAACTGTATTTAACATTTTTAAGGTATATTTTTTACCCTTTGGCAAAATTTCCTCACCTAAATCGTTACAAACACCTTGTGATGTTCTTCCGTTAACTAATGAAAATAATTTTTCTAGTAATATATCGCGTAATTTATTGGCTTTTACTTCGTATTTAACCTCTAATTCTGCAATATCTTGCTTATCTTGAATACGTTTTGCCTTATCTTTTACAACTCTTTTGAATAGTTTTTTATCAATTACAACGCCACGCAAAGATGGTGATGCTTTTAAAGATGCATCTTTTACATCACCTGCATTATCACCAAAAATTGCACGTAATAATTTTTCTTCTGGTGTAGGATCGGATTCGCCTTTTGGTGTAATTTTTCCGATAAGAATATCACCTGGTTTTACCTCTGCACCAATACGAATCATTCCGTTTTCATCTAAATTTCTAGTTGCATCTTCACTAACGTTTGGTATATCATTAGTTAATTCTTCTGCTCCTAATTTAGTATCTCTAACATCTAACGAATATTCATCAATATGAATAGAGGTAAAAATATCTTCACGAACAACTTTTTCGGAAATTACAATCGCATCCTCAAAATTATATCCTTTCCAAGGCATAAAGGCAACTTTCATATTTCTACCAAGAGCCAATTCGCCTTTTTGAGTAGCATATCCTTCACATAATACTTGTCCTTTTTCAACTTTATCTCCTTTTGTTACAATAGGATGCAAGTTAATACAAGTACCTTGATTGGTTTTTCTAAATTTAATTAAATTGTATGTTTTTTCGTCTTCCTCAAAACTTACAACACGATCTTCGTCTGTTCTATCGTACTTAATAGTAATTTTATCCGAATCGACATAAGTAATAACTCCTGAACCTTCGGCATTAATCAAAATACGTGAATCTTTTGCCACTCTACGTTCTAAACCTGTACCAACGATTGGTGATTCAGGACGCATTAATGGTACTGCTTGACGCATCATATTTGATCCCATCAAGGCTCTATTTGCATCATCATGCTCTAAAAACGGAATTAAAGATGCGGATATAGAGGAAATTTGATTTGGCGAAACATCCATATAATCAATCTCTTCCGAACCAACAACAGGAAAATCACCTTCTTCACGAGCTACAACTCTATCTAAACTTATTTTAGAATCTGCTGTTAAATCTAAGTTAGATTGTGCAATTTTTTTACCTTCTTCTTCTTCTGCAGATAAATAAATAGGATTATCTAAATCTACTTTTCCACCTTCTACTTTACGATAAGGTGTTTCTAAAAATCCTAAATAATTTACTTTTGCATATACCGATAAAGAGGATATTAATCCGATATTTGGTCCTTCAGGAGTTTCAATAGGACAAAGTCTTCCGTAATGTGTGTAGTGTACATCACGCACCTCAAATCCTGCTCTTTCTCTAGATAAACCTCCAGGTCCTAATGCAGAT
>CAYOWM010000374.1:0-2013 GCA_964407635.1 uncultured Flavobacteriaceae bacterium | reverse complement strand
AGAGCACCTCGTTTACACCGAGGGGGTCAGGGGTTCGAATCCCTTATCGCCCACAAACCTTACAATTTTTTGTAAGGTTTTTTTGTATAAAAAAACGTAATATTTTAATTGTCAATTTAAAAGAAAAGAGTATTTTTGCCGAATTATTAATAAAAATATATTAAATCAAGGTCGAGAACCTTAAAATTTACAAATTATGCCAGTAAAAATTAGATTACAAAGACACGGGAGAAAAGGAAAACCATTTTTTTGGATTGTAGTAGCAGATGCTCGTTCAAAAAGAGATGGTAAATTACTAGAAAAAATAGGTACTTACAATCCTACTGTTAATCCTGCCGTTGTTGAATTAGATGTAGATGCTGCTGTAAAATGGTTGCAAAACGGTGCACAACCAACCAATACTGCAAAATCATTGCTATCTTACAAAGGAGCGTTGCTTAAAAATCATTTAGCAGTTGGAGTTCGTAAAGGAGCTTTAACAGAAGAACAAGCAGAAGCTAAATTTCAAGCTTGGTTAGAAAAAAAACAAGCAAAAATTGATGCTAAAAAAGAGGGGCTTGCTAAAAATGCAGCAGAAACTAAAGCTAAAATTCAGGCAAGTGAAAAAGCGATAAATGAAGCTAGAATTGAGGCAAACAAACCAGAAGAAGCAGTTTCAGATGATGAAAATGCAGCTAAAGAGGAAGAATAATATTAAATTATATATCTTTGAAACCACGCAATTTGCGTGGTTTTTTTATGAATTAAATACAAAAAATGGATAAAAAAGATTGTTTTTATTTAGGTAAAGTAGTACGAAAACATAGTTATAAAGGCGAAGTTGTTTTAAAATTAGATACAGACGAACCAGAATTATATGCAGATTTAGAAATGGTGTTTTTAGATATCAATAACAAATTACTTCCGTTTTTTATGAAAGAAACACTTTTGCAAAAAGGGAATCAATTACGTGTTCGTTTTGAGGATATAGATAACGAAGCGGATGCTACTAAAATTTTAAAAAAAGATGCTTACTTACCTTTGACAATGCTTCCTAAATTAGAAGGAAATAAATTTTATTATCACGAAATTATTAATTTTGATTTAATGGATAAACGTTTTGGATTGGTTGGTAAAATAAAATCTATTAATGATAGTACTGCTCAAGTATTATTTATTGTTAAAAATGATAAAGGAAAAGAAATTTTAATTCCGCTAATTGATGATTTTTTACTTAAAGTAGATAGAAATAATAAAACTATTTATGTGGATACTCCTGAAGGTTTAATAGAAATGTATTTAGAATAAGATGCTTTTTAAATTTAAAGAATTTTCTGTAAAACAAGATAAAGCAGCTATGAAAATTGGTACAGATGCTGTATTGCTTGGTGCTTGGATAGAGATTTCAAGTGCAGTAAACTCCGTTTTAGATATTGGCACTGGTACAGGAATTTTGGCTTTACAGATGGCACAACGCAGTTGTGCAGAGCTTATAGATGCCGTAGAATTAGAACCAAATGCCTATGAAGAAGCGGTTGAAAATTTTGAAAATTCGCCATGGGCAGATAGGTTATTTTGTTATCATGCTTCCATTTTTGAGTTTACTACTGAAATTGACGAAACCTATGATTTAATACTTTCAAATCCTCCGTTTTATACGGATAAATTCAATTCAAAAGATAAAAATAGAAATGTAGCTAGATCTACCGATTCGTTAAATTTTGACGAATTATTGCAATCGGTTTCTGTGTTATTAAATGCAACAGGTACTTTTGCAGTTATTATTCCATTTAAGGAAGAAAAACTATTTATTGAATTGGCAAAAAGTAAAAAATTATTTCCTTATAGAATTACTAGAGTTAAAGGCAATTTTAATTCCAAAATAAAACGAAGTTTATTACAATTTTCGTTTATAAAAAATAACACTATTACACAGAGTGAATTAGTAATAGAAAAAGACCGACATATTTATACAAAAGAATATATTGCTCTAGTACAAGATTTTTATTTAAAAATGTAATACCTCACAGTGCT
>CAYOWM010000373.1:0-2015 GCA_964407635.1 uncultured Flavobacteriaceae bacterium | reverse complement strand
GGAAAATTTCCTCCAAATATATTTGCACTAACACCAACAACGGTTCCAGTGTTAAACATTGTGTTTATACCACATTTTGAATGATCACCAAGCATTAAACCGCAAAACTGTAAGCCTGTTTTTGCAAAACGCTCGGTTTTATAACTCCATAGTTTTACTTCAGCATAGTTGTTTTTTAAGTTGGAATTATTTGTGTCTGCACCAAGATTACACCAATTACCAATAACAGAATTACCCAAAAATCCATCGTGAGCCTTATTTGCATAACCAAAAAATACACTATTATTTACTTCACCACCAACTTTACAATGTGGTCCTATGGTTGTTGCTCCGTAAATTTTTGCACCCATTTTTAGAGTAGCATTGTTGCATAAAGCAAAAGGTCCACGAACTAAAGAGCCTTCCATGATTTCGGTGTTTTTACCAATATATATTGGTCCTTGACTAGCATTTAACGATGCAAAATTTAGTACTGCATCTTTTTCAATAAAAATATTTTCTTTGTTTATACAATTTACAAAAGCAGGAATTTCTTGTGATTCTCTGTCTTGCGTTAGTAAATCGTAATCTGCTTGAATAGCAATACCATTTAACGAAAAAATATCCCAAGTATTTTTAATTTGAAGGAAATTATCTACACATTCAAAAATTTCATACGAATTAAAATCTACTTTTTCTTGTGTATCTTTGGTGTGGAATGCAACAATTTCGTCCTCTTTAAAAATTGCTTGATTTTCGTTAAGGTTTTTAATTTGTTCTACAATTCTTTCCGTTGGTAGAAACGATGCGTTAATCAATATATTTTGTTCCATTTCAACCATAGGATATTTTTCTTGTAAATATTCCTCGGTTAGTGTTGTTGTTGTATAACCTAGTAATTTTTCCCATTTTTCACGAATGGTTAAAATCCCTATTCGTATATCTGCAACAGGTTTTGTATAAGTAAACGGAAGTAAAGTATCGCGATGTTCTCCATCAAAAAGAATATAATTCATAAGACTATTATTTGTTTGTAAAAATATAAAAATAGTATTAATAAATTTATATTAACTACTTTTTATTTTAAAACAAATTGTCAAATAACTTTAATATCTTTGCCTTTCATAAATTAAATAAAATATGGCTGACGATAAAAAAGTAATATTCTCTATGTCTGCTTTGAGTAAAAGCTACGACGGAGGAAATAAACAAGTACTAAAAAATATATATTTAAGTTTCTTTTACGGAGCAAAAATCGGAATTTTAGGTTTAAACGGTTCCGGTAAATCTACCTTATTAAAAATAATTGCAGGTTTAGAAAAAAACTATCAAGGTGATGTAGTTTTTGCTCCAAATTATACCGTAGGATATTTATCACAAGAGCCAAAATTAGACGATGAAAAAACCGTTATTGATATTGTAAAAGAAGGCGTTTCTGAAACCGTAGCAGTATTAGACGAATACAATAAAATTAACGATATGTTTGGTTTAGAGGAAGTGTATTCCGATGCTGATAAAATGGAAAAACTAATGAATCGTCAAGCAGAATTACAAGATAAAATTGACGCTTTAGACGCTTGGGAATTGGATACCAAACTTGAAATAGCAATGGATGCACTTAGAACACCTCCAAGCGATACACCAATTAAAAATTTATCTGGAGGAGAACGCAGACGAGTAGCACTTTGCCGACTTTTATTAAAACAACCAGATGTTTTGTTGTTAGACGAACCAACCAATCATTTAGATGCCGAATCCGTACATTGGTTAGAACATCATCTGCACAGTTATAAAGGAACCGTAATTGCTGTAACACACGATAGATATTTTTTAGATAATGTTGCAGGTTGGATTTTAGAACTAGATAGAGGCGAAGGTATTCCTTGGAAAGGAAATTATTCCTCTTGGTTAGAACAAAAATCCGATAGAATGGCAAAAGAAGAAAAGCAAGAATCCAAACGTCAAAAAACCTTAAAAAGAGAATTGGAATGGGTTAGGCAAGGAGCAAAAGGCAGACAAGCAAAATCAAAAGCTCG
>CAYOWM010000372.1:0-2017 GCA_964407635.1 uncultured Flavobacteriaceae bacterium | reverse complement strand
ACAATATCGTATTAACTAAATTTAAAAGTAACTAAAAAACTAAACTAGTTTTTTAGTATCTTTGTAAAAATACTACTAATTATGATTAAAAAAATACTCACATTCGTTTTATTATTTCAAATTGTTTCTTGTTCAGAATTACAACAAATGGCAAGTAATTTACCACAACAAGGACTCTCTAATTTTGAAATAGCTGGAGGTTTAAAAGAAGCTTTAGATAAAGGTATTACAGAACAAGTAAGTAAATTAGCTTTAAAAGATGGCTTTTACAAAAACCAAATGGTTAAAATTTTATTACCTGCCGAATTACAAAAAGTAGATGCAACACTTAGAAAAATAGGACTTAGTAAAGTTGCAGATGAAGGGTTAAAAGTATTAAATCGTGCTGCTGAAGATGCGGTTAGCGAAGCAACACCAATTTTTGTAAATGCTATTAAAGGATTAACCATAACCGATGCTAAAAACATTTTACTTGGTAATAAAGATGCTGCAACAATGTACTTAAAAACAAAAACAGAAACAGCATTGTATCAAAAATTTAATCCTGTAATTAAAAACTCTTTCCGTAAAGTAGGTGCCGATAAAATTTGGAAAAACATCATTACACGATACAATAACATTCCGTTAACCAATAATGTAAATCCAGATTTAACCGATTATGTAACCAAACAAGCATTATCTGGAGTTTATAAAATGATTACCGTAGAGGAAACTAAAATCCGAACAAACATACAAAGCCGAACTAGTGATTTATTACGTAAAGTTTTTGCTTTACAAGATAAAAAATAAACAAAAATGGACTTATTAAAAATAGCCGAAGAAAACAGCAAAAAAAACGCTCCGTTTTATTATAAATTTTTGAGTATGCTTTCGGTTGTTAGAGGTTATAATATTTTAGCAATTGTTATTGCACAGTACCTTGCTGCTATTTTTATTTTTTCACCGCAAAAATCGTTGCGTTACGTAATTACAGATATTAATTTGTATTTTATTGTTTTAGCAACTATTTGTACGATTGCTTCTGGTTATATTATTAATAATTTTTATGATAAAACGAAGGATCTAATCAACAGACCACAAAAAGCAGAATTAGACAGTTTTATTAGTCAAAAAACAAAACTACAAATATACTTTTTATTAAATTTTATAGGTTTTGGTTTTGGTTTATTAGTATCGCTAAAAGCTGGATTATTTTTTGCAATCTATATTTTTTTAATATGGTTTTATTCGCATAAACTTCGAAAATTTCCGCTTATTCGTCTGTTTTCAGCAGCTATTTTAGCATTAGTACCATTTTTTGCTGTATTTGTGTATTATAAAAATTTTTCAGAAATCATTGTCGTTCATGCTAGTTTTCTGTTTTTTGTGCTAATTATTAAAGAATTACTAAAAGATTTAGAAAATATTAAAGGTGATATTTTACAAAACTACATTACCATACCAATAAAATACGACGAACGTTTTACCAAAATGCTAATCACTTTAGTGTTATTTTTAACTATAAATCCTATTTATTTTATCTTACAATATTCCGAAATAGGAAATATGAAATACTATTTTTATTTTTCGATTATTATATTTTTATTTTTTGGTTATCGCTTGTATAATGCCAACAAAAAACAAGATTATATTATCTTACATAACATTATAAAATTTTTAATTTTAATAGGTATTTTAAGTCTAACCTTAATAGACACCAGTGTTTTGATTGAACGAATTATTCAGCCCTAACAATTTTAAAAGAAACCGCTATAGTTGTACCTTTATCAATAACCGATTCTTTTACATAAATTTTACCATTGTGATAATCTTCTACAATTCGTTTTGCTAAAGACAAACCTAAACCCCAACCACGTTTTTTTGTGGTGTAACCAGTTTCAAATATTTTTTTAAATTGGTTTTTTGCTAAGCCTTTTCCTGTATCTCTAATTAAAATGGTTACAAAAGAAGTATCTGTAATAATTTTAACCTGCAATTTTCCTTTCTGGCGCTGATGTTGCTGGGGGCGGCAATTCGA
>CAYOWM010000371.1:0-2026 GCA_964407635.1 uncultured Flavobacteriaceae bacterium | reverse complement strand
TCTACTGCAAATTACGATGCATTACTTATAGGTTGGCAAGGACAACCACACCATAATAATGTACTTTTTTCTGGAGGAAATAGTAAGTACTGCTTATCCGAAACTGAAAGAACTACGTTAGATATTACAGATGGTTGGACAATTACCGATGGCGGAAAAGGTTGTGATGATTGCTCTGGCACACCAATAACCTTTAATGGTGCTTGGTCTGGCACACCAAATTTATTAAGTCCTGTAACTATAACAACTAATTACGATACCGCAATAAATGGCAGTTTCACTTCGTGTAATTGTACCATAAACAATGCCATTACGGTAAATGTTAGAGATGGTAATTTTATTAGCACCAATGATTTAACTAACAACGGAAACCTACTTGTTGAAAATAATGGCTCTTTTGTGCAAAATTCAAATACTTCAACCATTGGTGGTCTTGGTTATTTTAAACTAACCAGACAAACTACGCCTTATGTAGAATATGATTATACTTATTGGTCATCGCCTACAATACAGGAAACGGTTTCAAGCGTTTTTAATTCAAACAGTTTACTAATTGCAGGTGCATCGCATATCAATGAAGTACATGATGATGATTTTAGTCATCCAAGTAGAATATACACTTTTAATGCTGCTAATTTTAATGATAATGACAACGATACTTTTGATGATGAAGGAGACGATTGGCAAAATGCTCCTGCTGCTGAAATAATGAGTGCAGGAAAAGGATATATAGCAATGGGTGCAGGAGCAGATTTTCCGTTTAATACCAATTTTGCTACAGGTTTGCAACAACAAGTGTTTTTTGAAGGGCTTTTTAACACAGGAAATATTAATTATACTGTTTTTACAGACAATTCAAATACCGATAGTTCGCAAAATATAAATTTAATAGGAAATCCATATCCATCAGCAATTGATATTAATAGTTTGATGAAAAGTAATCTAACAAGATTAGGTGGAACTTTTTATTTTTGGACACACGATTCGCCAATTTCAGGAGCAAATCCTGGACCACATGCTTTTGACTTTACCAACAACGATTATGCTGTTGCAACTTCTAATGGAACGGTATTTAATTCCGTAAGTAACGGTACTTCTGGTACTACACCAAGAGGATATATTGCAACAGGTCAAAGTGTAATGGCAACGGCTTTAAATCAAGGAAATATTACTTTTAAAAACGAAATGCGTATTACTGCACCAAATGCTAGTTACCGACCTGCTAACCAACCAAATTTAGATAGATTATGGTTAAATTTAACCAATAATCAAGAGGAATTTAGACAATTACTAATCACTTTTTACCAAAATGGAAGTGATGCTTACGAAAATGGATTGGATGGTGAAAGACCAAACAATGGTTCGGATATTGACTTTTATTCTATTATAGAAAATGACACCAAACGATTGGCAATTCAAACTCTTGGAAGTTTTGATATAAATAAAACCATTCCATTAGGTGTAGAAATTGTAAATTCTGGTATCTATACAATTAGTATTGACCATTTAGAAGGCCTTTTTGAAAATAATCAAGATATTTATATTCAAGATAATGAAACACAAACTATTCATAATTTATCTAATGCCGATTATACATTTAACATAAACGAAACTAGCGGTTTGAATACTCGGTTTGTATTGCGATTTAACGATACAACTGCCTCCATTACAGATACTATTTTTAGCGATATTTCTATTTATCCAAATCCATCAAATGGAATTTTTAACGTAACATGGAACAAAAATATTCCATTAACATATACAATAACCGATATTAGCGGAAAAATAATTATAGCCAATAAAAAAATAGAAAATAATAATGCTACCCTAAATTTATCCAAGGTAGCTGCTGGTGTTTATTTTGCAATAATTCATTCCGAAAAAAGGCAAATTATAAAAAAATTAATTGTTCGTTAATATCCTATTCAAATTTAATTTTAAAAATTCCTAATTCCTAATTTCTTGCCTTATATTTGCAATACAAAAAACAAAACATGGCATTTAAAAGAATTTTATTAAAATTAAG
>CAYOWM010000370.1:0-2041 GCA_964407635.1 uncultured Flavobacteriaceae bacterium | reverse complement strand
AGTAGTGCAAAGCCATTTTCAAGAAGGTGATTTCCTAATAAATGGTATTCTAAATTTTTAGTAAGAATTTGTAAATGGTTAAAAATAGTTTGATTTATATTTGGATTTTTAATATTATTTTTTGCTATAAATTTAATCCAATTTATAATTCTTAAAGAGATGGTATATGGTTCTAAGCCATCTTTTAAGGTGCTATTTTTTAAAATATACTCGTTAATAAGGTATAATCCTGTTTCTTTGGATATTTTTTGTTGGTTTAGAAAATCAAAATAATTTAGATTGTATGTCCATAATTTTCCATATTGGTTAAAATTCCAGTCAATATTTTTTTGAAAGGTATGTTTAATGTTTAAAAAAATAAATTCGTTGTTACCTAAATAACTATTCGGATATATTATTGCAGTATTCCAATTAATTGGATGTATCGTTTTATTTAGTTTTTTTAATTTCGGTTTAACACCTAATTTATTTCGGATAAAATAAAAGATACGGTAAAATATTTGCTTAAATTTTAGATATTTTACCGTATTAAAAAGTAAGATGTATTTATTATTCCACATTAATCCAACAACCTTTTTTAAGTGATTCGATTGCAGCAAACGATGCTTTTGTTGTGTTTACAATTATGTCAAAAGGGATAATAGGTTCAGATCCATTTTTTTGCTGTTCGATTAATTCGTTAAACTGATTAAAGTGACCTTTATCTTGTTTGGATGCTATTTTTATATTTTTTTTGAATCCATACGATTTTAATTTACGCCAATTGTCCATTATTAAATTCCGTTCTTGGGAATAAATTTCAATTCGTTCTTTAGAATATGCTTTACTTCCGTTACCAAAATAATTAACCACAGCATTTGTTCCGTTTTCGTATTTTAGCAAAATACTAGCATTGTCGGTATTTTCTTTAGGGTTTTCTCCCATGGCATTCATACAAACTGCTGTTACTTTACTGTTTGCAAAGTAGGTACATAAATCTATATAATGACAGGCTTCGCCAATTATTCGTCCTCCGCCAATTTCCATATCGTGTACCCAAACATCTGCAGGAATAAAACCAGCATTCATGGTTGCAATAATATTTTTTGGTGTGTTATCCTTACCAAGTAGTGCTTTCATTTTTTTTGCAATAGGTGCAAATCGTCGGTTAAAACCAACAGATAACGATACATTTTGTTTGTTGTATTCTGCAATAATTTCCTCTAATTGTTTTGCGTTTAAGGCTAAAGGTTTTTCTACAAAGACACTTTTTCCTGCTTTTAAAGTATCTAATACAAATTTGGCGTGTGAATTGTGTTTTGTGGTAATCATTACTAAATCTACTTCCGAATCGTTTAAAATTTCGTTGTAATCTGTGGTAGATTTGGCAATTTGGTGTCTTTTAGCCATAATTGTAGAACTCAGACCACCAGTACTGGCAATGTATTTTATTTTTGCATCCGTTTTTTTTAGGTTTGGAAGTAACGTAGAACTTGTAAAATTTCCAGAGCCAATAATACCAACAACTCCTTTAGTTTTTTCAAAGGATTTATTACTAACAGTTATCGTTCGTTTTGGTTTTTCGGTTTGGTTATAAACTAATATTGAGGCAATAGATTTAGAGCTTTTTAAATCCGAATAAATAGATTTATAGTCGTGCAAAGGTATTTGTTCGCTAATTAACGGATTTACATCGAGTGTTTTTTTAGATAAAGCGTTTAAAACAGCTTCAAAATTTCTTTTTTCTGTCCATCGTACATATCCGATAGGATAATCCTTTCCTTTTTGTTCGTATTGTTCGTCGTATCGTCCTGGTCCATACGAGCAGGATACTTGAAAAGAAATTTCTTTTTCGTAAAAATCGGCTCTACTAATATTTAAACCTATAACGCCAACTAAAACCACACGACCTCTCTTTCTACACATTTGTGCTGCTTGTGCAATAATTTCGTTACTTTTGCTTGAAGCAGTTATTATTACTCCATCAGCACCAATATTATTAGTGTTCAGCTCTGTAAATTTTACAGGATCAGTGCCTTCCGAAGGATTTATAGCAATAATT
>CAYOWM010000369.1:0-2041 GCA_964407635.1 uncultured Flavobacteriaceae bacterium | reverse complement strand
CCACTTGTTTTGGATAAAACATAATCCGCACAAGCAACCAAAGTATATTCGTCGCCAAACATCGAACCATCCTCGCAAACCAATGCCAACCTATCTACATCAGGATCGACAACAATACCCAAATCCGCTTTTTCTACAACCACTAATTTAGAAATTTCGGTAAGATTTTCGGCTAAAGGTTCTGGATTATGCGGAAACTGTCCGTTAGGTTCGCAATACAACTTTACACAAGTTACACCCAAAGCCTCTAGCAATAACGGAATAGCAATTCCTCCAGTAGAATTCACCGCATCTACCACTACTTTAAAATTTGCTTTTTTAATTAGTTCTGGATTTATCAATTTTAAATTTAGCACTTCATTTACATGTTTTTTTATGTAATTAGGCATTTTTTTGTACGTTCCTAAAGCATCTACTTCGGCAAAAGTATAGGAATCCTTTGCCGCAATTTCTAAAATTCGTTTACCTTGTATATCATTAATAAATTCGCCTTTGTAATTTAGTAATTTTAAGGCATTCCATTGTTTAGGATTATGCGATGCAGTTAAAATAATACCACCATCTGCTTTTTCAAGCGGAACAGCAATTTCAACAGTTGGCGTAGTAGATAAACCCAAATCTATAACATCAATTCCCAATCCAACCAAAGTATTAGCAACCAAACTACTCGCCATTTTACCAGAAATACGAGCATCACGACCAATTACAACACTTAGTTTTGTGTCTTTTTTGACTTCGTTTAGCAACCAAAAACCGTATGCCGAAGCAAACTTTACAATATCAATTGGTGTTAAATTATCGTTTACTTTTCCGCCGATTGTACCTCTAATTCCTGAAATGGATTTTATTAATGTCATTATTTTAATTTTTCAGCAAATTTACTATTAATTAAGATTGTCTGCTATTTTCTTTAAAAAAATATTTGTTGGTATTTAATTTTTTTATATATTTGAATGATAAATAGATGATTATGAAAAAAATAATACTTTATATTTTACTAGTTGGTACAGCAACAATATTTGCCCAAAACCCAAAATTATCCGAAAAAACATGGTTTGTAGAATCTTTAAGTATCGCAGGAGCACCTATAACTATACCTTACGATTCATATAGTTTTCCATATACAAGCATTAATTTCCTTATCGGAAGCAATTCTAGTTTAATAACCACTTCAAATAAATCAATGGTTTCCAATTGTAGTATTGGTTTTACAGCTCATGCAACCTATACCAATCAAGGTAATGTAGATACAAGCTTTCAATTTACCGATATTACTCCTTTTAATACAACTACAAATTGTCAAACAACAGATAATGCAATGATTGGCTTTATGCAAAGCTATCAAAATTTCTTTTTAGATGGAGCAAGTGGTGTGTTCTCATATTCTATTTTAGATGTTTACGGAATTGATCATCTTATAATTGAAAAAGATAATGGCGATGTTATTTGGTTTACAGAAATTATAAATCCTGTTGTTATGAATGATTTATTTGCTAATAATTGGACTTTAACTAAATTGGTTATTGATGGCACAGATTATATAACACCAGACTTTTCATCGCAAGGTATCGATAATATTTCATTACAAGTATATAATTATTATGCGGAAAATATTGCGACAGGTGAGCACCGAATAGATATTGAACGAACATTTAGTTTATCTGCTTGTGATTACCTTATGGGAATGATTGATGTATATCCAAATGATAATCAGTTTTTTATATACGATTATGTAATGACTTTGGGCTCTTGTGGTATGTCCGAATTAACTGCTTTTAGCAACCAATATCTTAATTTTTATGTAAATAATTTACCAGGAGCTTTTTCGTATAACATACAAACTAATAATGGAGTGCAAGAATTAACGGTAACCAATACTTTAGGTAATCAAGCGGTTTATAATCGCTCCGTTTTGTCTATTGATGAAAATAATTTTGAAACAATTAGTCTTTATCCAAATCCTGTAAAAGATGTTTTACACATTACATCCGATGCAAATTTACAGCATTCCATTTTTAATGTATTAGGACAAAAAATAGTA
>CAYOWM010000368.1:0-2056 GCA_964407635.1 uncultured Flavobacteriaceae bacterium | reverse complement strand
GCATTAGTTTTTAAATACAAACACAATCCTGATAAAATAGGAGAGATAAAACATTAATAAAAAACATATTTCTTTCTTTTGCAGGAATAATGAACTAAAAAAATGAAACAATACTTAGACTTAATAAAACACGTTCAAAAAAACGGCATCCAAAAAGGTGATAGAACTGGTACAGGAACTAAATCGGTTTTTGGCTACCAAATGCGTTTCGATTTATCGGAAGGCTTCCCAATGGTTACCACCAAAAAATTGCATTTAAAATCTATCATTCACGAATTGCTTTGGTTTTTAAAAGGCGATACCAATATTAATTATTTAAAAGAAAATGGTGTTAAAATTTGGGATGCTTGGGCAGATGAAAATGGCAACTTGGGTCCAATTTACGGACACCAATGGCGTAACTGGAATAGTGAAGGTATTGACCAAATAACCGAAGTTATTGAAACTATAAAAAACAATCCAAATTCTCGTAGAATGTTGGTTTCTGCTTGGAATCCTAGTGTAATGCCAGATACTTCTGTTTCTTTTTCAGAAAATGTTGCTAACGGAAAAGCAGCATTACCACCTTGTCATGCTTTTTTTCAATTTTATGTAGCAGAAGGTAAATTATCTTGTCAATTATACCAGCGAAGTGCCGATATTTTTTTAGGTGTTCCGTTTAATATCGCATCCTATGCTTTACTGGTTTTGATGATTGCTCAAGTTTGTAATTTAGAAGTTGGCGAATTTATTCATACTTTTGGTGATGCACATATTTATAACGACCACAAAGAACAAATTGCCTTGCAATTATCTCGCAAACCAAAGTCTTTACCAAAAATGGAATTAAATATAAATGTTAAAAATATATTTGATTTTACTTTTGAGGATTTTAAATTGGTTGATTATAATCCATATCCATCTATAAAAGGAAAAGTTTCCGTATAAAAATATTAAAAATGAACGATCAACATTTTCTATACGAAAAAGCACGTAAACGTACCAAACAAAAAAAACGTTTCTATTTACACAGTATCTTTTTTGTGATTGGAGCATCTATTCTTTTTAGTTTTACTTTTATAAAAGGATTTGATTTAGAATATAATCCTATTATCATTTACGGAATTATTGCCGTTTGGTTTATTATACTATTCCTACATTTTATTAACGTGTTTATTTCCACCAAATTTTTCGATGCAGAATGGGAACGCACACAAACCGAAAAATTACTCCAAAAACACGAGGAAAAAGTTAAAAAGTTAGAACAAAAATTACAAAAAGAAGGTGTCTTGCCACAACCTAAAAAAGAAAAAAAGGGTTTGTTTTCGAACTTTAAAAAGAAACAAAATCTTACTATTATCGCAGCAATAGGTTTAAATAATGAGTTGGGAAAAAACAATAATTTAATTTGGCATTTACCAGCAGATTTAAAGCATTTTAAAAAATTAACAACTGGTCATCATATTATTATGGGAAGAAAAACCTTTGAATCCATAGGTAAACCACTTCCTAATAGAACCACTGTAATTATTACTAGAGAGGAAACTTACAAAAAAGAAGGCTGTTTAATAGCAAACTCATTAGAACAAGCAATATCATTAGTTAAAAAAGATACGAATCCGTTTATAATTGGTGGAGCTCAAATTTACAATCAGGCACTTAAAAAAGCTACAAATTTAGAAATTACTTATGTGCATCACGAATTTGAAGCAGATGTTTTTTTTCCTAAAATTGATTTAACTATTTGGAAGGAAACAGCAAGAGAATTCCATAAAGCAGACGAAAAAAATAAATATGATTTTAGTTTTGTAAGCTATCAAAAAATATGATAAAAGATATTCCTCACGCTAGTATCCGATTGTATTGCGTACACTCATTATAAACCTCTTACTTTAGTTGCATTAATTAATCTATTTTGCACCATAATCAACAGCAGAACTATAATACAATATTATTCTCAAGTAAAGATAATAAAAAATTTGGATTTTGTTTGCGTGGATTTTTTATTTGTTCTTTTTAGGATTTTGTCGCATATCAAAAACTCGATTAATGTAAATTTTATCTTTTCCTTCTCGAT
>CAYOWM010000367.1:0-2064 GCA_964407635.1 uncultured Flavobacteriaceae bacterium | reverse complement strand
ACCACCATCCTATTATAATATTATGTGCGTTTTAGTACATTATTAAAGGAATGGTATAAAAATTAACAGAGTGAATACAGAATTAATAATAAGATCCAATTCCTCTGATATAGATTTTGCCTTATTAAAAGAAGGTAGATTGATCGAATTGCACAAAGATAAAAACGATAGTAAATTTAATGTTGGCGATATATTTTTGGCTAAAGTTAAAAAAACACTAAGTAGTTTAAATGCTTCTTTTGTAAATGTTGGTAGTGAACGTGATGCATTTTTGCATTACCACGATTTAGGACCACAATTACCATCGTTAAATAAGTTTTTAAAGCAGTTGCGTTCAGGAAAAAAAGTAGATTACACGTTAAAGAATTTCCAATTTGAAAAAGAAATTGACAAACACGGAAAAATTGATGATGTAATCAAAGCCAATCAAACTATTTTAGTTCAGGTAGTTAAAGAACCAATATCTACAAAAGGACCTCGAATTAGTTCCGAGATTTCTATTGCAGGTCGTTATTTGGTACTAGTGCCATTTTCAAATAGAATTTCTGTTTCTCAAAAAATACAGAGTAAACAAGAAAAAGAACGTTTAAAGAGATTGGTAAAAAGTATAAAACCAAAAGGATTTGGTGTGATTTTACGAACTGTTGCCGAAAATATCAAGGTAGCAGAATTAGATAGAGATTTACAAAATTCGCTAGAAAGATGGAAATCCTTGTGCGAAACAGTATCTAATCAAAATATAAACATACCAATTAAAGTATTATCCGAAGTAAATCGTGCATCCTCAATTTTAAGAGATATTTTTGATGATTCTTTTACAGGAATTGTTGTCGATGATAAGAAATTAGTTGTCGAATTAAAAGAATATCTTGAACGGATTGCTCCGAAAAAAGTTTCGATTGTAAAACACCATCGAAGTACGATTCCTATTTTTGAAAAGTACCATATCGAAAGGCAAATTAAAGCGTCTTTTGGTAAAACAGTTTCGATGAAAAAAGGAGCATACTTGGTTGTTGAGCATACCGAAGCATTGCATGTTATTGATGTAAATAGTGGTAATCGCTCTAATAAATCTAACTCACAATCCGATACTGCATTAGAAGTTAATCTTATTGCAGCAACCGAAATAGCTAGGCAATTACAGCTTAGAGATATGGGAGGAATTATTGTAGTTGATTTTATAGATATGCGTTCTACCGAACATCGTAACAAATTGTACGATCACATGCGTACCGAAATGCAATCCAACCGAACAAAGCATAAAATTTTGCCTTTGAGTAAATTCGGTTTAATGCAAATTACACGCCAACGTGTTAGACAAGAACGTGTTATTAACACCTTAGAGCCAAACCCAAATAAAAACGGGAAAGTGGAAGCTCCGATTATCTTAATTGATAAAATTAATAACGATGTGTTGCGTTTGGTAAACATGAAAAAATACGATGGTTTAGTGCTTAATGTACATCCTTTTATTGCTGCGTATATTCAAAAAGGGTTTCCTTCTATACAGCATAAATGGTTTTTAGAACACAAAAAATGGATAAAAATTTTACCACGCGATGCATATCCATACCTTCAATATCGTTTTTATACGAAAAAAGGTAAACGCTTGCGTTAGAACTAAAAATTACCTTTATATTAGAAAAAATCTAATGTATAAAAAAGGTTAGAAATCTATATTACGATACTAAAAAATCGTCTGAAAATATTTTCAGGCGATTTTTTTTTTGGTTTTTATGGATTAGATATGAAAGTTGAGCATTATCAAAATAATTCCATAATGAAATTTTATTTTTTTGGATATAAAATACCTGTATTGATGATGGACTTTAGCAACGGTTTGTGTAAGAATAGTAAGGGATTTCGAAGGACTGAACTTTCAATCTAGCACTTAGCCAAATTTACAATTTTTTCTTTAATAATTAACACGCAAAATTGTAAATTTTGCGGACTTTGTAAAATGCACTTCACTTTGGGTTAAGCACCAAAACCCGTATTAACTATAGCCATTGTTAGCCACTGGCTTTGGTTATTTTAAAATTCTAAATGATTTTCACCACCTAT
>CAYOWM010000366.1:0-2072 GCA_964407635.1 uncultured Flavobacteriaceae bacterium | reverse complement strand
GCAATACCTAAAGAAACGGCTAAATTTTTAACTAAATACGTTGTTCCTTTTAAAAATACAAGTGCTTTACCTGTTAGGGTAACATCAAAATTCTTTTTATTAAACTTTTTAACTTTATTGGCTAAACGTTTTTCAATAACATCCATTTTTTCTGTTCCGATATCTTTCATAAAGGTAGTCATTCTAGCATATCTACCAGTTGAATCCACGTAACTAGTTAGCATATCCGAATTTGTATCGGAATTTTTAGTATAGGATAAGATAAAGTTTTTTTCTTGTTTACTTGGTAATTGAAAATATTTCGGATTACCATTATAATATGCTTGTTTGGAATATTTTACAATATTTAATATAGAAAACATTGGCGATAATTCTGGTATTTCGTCTATTTCCTCTTCTATTTTTTGCATTTTCTTTAAAGTAGAAAGTTTCATAACACCTTTTGGTTTTTTAGTGTCTATTAAAACTTCTAATGCCATAATGCCGCCAAATTCTTTTTCAAAAAATTTGATGTCTTTATAAAATTGCTTCCCTTTAGGCATATCTTCTATTAAACTACCAGAAACACGAACCATATACACGCCAATTATACTAATAATAATTAGTACAAAAGTTACAATATAAATAGTAATTTGCTTCCGTTTTACAGTATTTAGCATCCAATTTACAACGCTGTTAATCCATTTTTTTTCTAAATGTTTTAAGTGTTTTTCTTTTGGTATTGGTAAAAAACTATACATTATCGGAATTAACAACAAGGATAAAAGGAAAATACCCATAATATTAATCGAGGCAATAATTCCGAATTCATTCAAGACTTTACTTTTGGTAAAAATAAAGGTTGCAAAACCACTTGCAGTGGTAAGATTTGTCATTAAAGTTGCATTCCCAATTTTTGAAATTACCCGTTGTAAGGATTTGGCTTGGTTACCATGATTTTTGATTTCTTGCTGGTATTTATGGATTAAAAATATAGCGTTTGGCACTCCAATAATAATGATTAGCGGAGGAATTAAAGCGGTTAAAATAGAAATTTCATAACCTAAAAGACCAATAGTTCCGAAAGACCATATTACACCAATAATTACTGTAACAAGTGTGATAAACGTAGCTCTAAACGAACGAAAGAAAAAGAAAAATATTAGTGCAGTAATACCTAAAGCACCAAAAACAAAATATTTCATTTCATCTTTGATATTTTTAGCATTTAAGGTTCTAACATACGGCATCCCTGAAGCGTAAATATTCGTATTGTTATCTGTTTCAAATTGTTTTATTTCAGGAATTAATTTATCTAAAACAAACGAAATTCTTTTTTTAGTATTTACAATATCTTTTTTTAGATAAATAATTGCACGAATAGTTCCTGTTTCTTTATTAAAAAGCAAGTTTTCATAAAACGGAAGTTTGGTAAACAAATCTTTTTTTACCGCTAAAATTTCTGCTTTTGTAGTAGGTTGTTTTTCAAATAAATTTTTGGTAACAAACCGCTTTTTTTTAGTGTCTTTTACTAATTTTTTTATATCCGAAATAGATTTGGCACTTTCTACCTCTTCAAAGTCGTTTAATTTATGGATTAGTGTATTCCAATTATTAAATTTTTCAGGTGTAAATAAGCTTTCATCTTTTACTGCAAGAATTATTAAATTCCCTTCCTCTCCAAAAATAGAAAGGAATTCATCGTATTCCTTATTTACTTTATGGTCGCTCGGAAGTAAATTTGCTTCGGAATTAGAAAATTTAACATATTTTATTTGACTTGCTAAAAAATAAGTAAGTACAACAAGAATAACCAATATAATATACTTACCTCTTAAAATACCTCTAGCAATGATAGTCCAAAAATTCATTTTTATCTATTTATAAAGGCAAAGATATTATTTTTGTAACA
The DNA here is from genome assembly GCA_964407635.1 of uncultured Flavobacteriaceae bacterium. Taxonomy (GTDB): domain Bacteria; phylum Bacteroidota; class Bacteroidia; order Flavobacteriales; family Flavobacteriaceae; genus S010-17. The sequence goes on along the minus strand of CAYOWM010000366.1, from coordinate 181 downwards.
GATTTATTATGTTTATTTTTTATTTGTGTGAGTTATGAAAATAAATTTTCATCATTTTCTTTTTGGTAAAACCATCAAGCGTAAAAAAACCTATAAACTACTTGCTAAATAAATAAATATGCGTACTTTTGCAAACTCTTTAGAGTAAAGAGGAATGTTTAATTAAAAATATACGTGTGAA
>CAYOWM010000365.1:0-2074 GCA_964407635.1 uncultured Flavobacteriaceae bacterium | reverse complement strand
TTCTGAATATATTTTAAAAAAAGCAGGATTTACGTTTGTAAAAGAATATATTTGCGAGGACTTAAATTTACTAGAACGATTATATAAAATAAAATTATGACAAGACACGTACAAAAAGATCCGTATTACGCAGTAATTTTTACTTCTAAACTTGCCGATAATACCGATGGTTATGCCGAAATTTCTAAAAAAATGAATGAACTAGTTAAAAATCAGAAAGGTTTTATCGGAGTAGAAAGTATTCGTGAAGGAAAAAATGGTGTTACAATTTCGTATTGGGAAACGATGGAAGATATCCGTAATTGGAGTATGAACGAACGACATGCCGAAGCGAAACAAGGAGGAAAAGAAAAATGGTACGAAAAATTTTCGGTTAAAATTTGTAAAGTAGAACGTGAATATGCTTTTGGCGAATAAACATATTTATATATTAAATATTGTACTACTTTTCCTTTTTGCATCTTGTACTAAAAGGGAATTACCATTTGATAAATCGCAAGTTTTTAAATATAATGAACATTCTAATATTAGTACATTAGATCCTGCTTTTGCAAGAAAACAAGCCGAAATTTGGCCAATGAATCATCTGTTTAACGGATTGGTACAGTTAGACGATAGCTTAAGAGTGAAACCTGCAATTGCAAAAAAATGGCATTTTTCTAAAGACGGAAAAACAATAGATTTTATTTTACGAAACGATGTTTTTTTTCATAAACATTACCTTTTCGGAAAAGATTCTACAAGAAATGTTATTGCAAAAGATTTTGAATATTCATTTAATAGGTTGTTAGATAGTAAGGTAGCCTCGCCAGGAAAATGGGTATTGAATAATGTAGAAAACTTTAAAGCAATAAACGATTCCGTTTTTAGAATAAATTTAAAAGAGCCATTTCCACCATTTTTAGGTTTGTTAAGTATGAAATACTGTTCGGTTTTACCAAAAGAAATAGTTACATTTTACGGTAGTAATTTTAGAGAACATCCAATAGGAACAGGTCCTTTTTATTTAAAACTTTGGGTAGAAAACACCAAACTAGTACTGCGTAAAAACACCAATTATTTTGAAACAGAAAACGGTGTAAAATTACCATATTTGGAAGCAGTTTCTATAACATTTCTACCAGACAAACAAAGCGAATTTTTACAATTCATTCAAGGTAATTTAGATATATTATCTAGTATCGATGCATCGTATAAAGATGAGATATTAACCGATTTAGGACAATTGCAATCCAAATATATAAATAAAATTAATCTGCAAAAATCGCCATATCTCAATACAGAATATTTAGGTTTTTACAACGAAGTAAACGCTAATTTTCCTACTGCAAATAAAAAATTACGAAAAGCAATTAATTACGGATTTGATCGTGTAAAAATGATTAAATTTTTGCGTAACGGAATCGGAACTCCTGCAACCAACGGATTTATACCTAAAGGATTACCAAGTTTTTCAAAGGCAAAAGGATTTACATACCAACCTAAAAAAGCAAAACAATTACTACACGAGTATATTTTAGAAACAGGTGATAAAGAACCAAAAGTAACTATTGCAACCGATCCACAATATTTAGATTTATGCGAATATATTCAGCAAGAAATGAGTACTATTGGTTTGCAAGTTAAGATAGATGTATTACCACCTTCTATGCTTAGACAAGGAAAATCTAAAGGAGAATTACCAATTTTTAGAGCAAGTTGGATTGCCGATTATCCAGATGCCGAAAATTATTTATCTTTGTATTACAGCAAATTTTTTACACCAAATGGCTCTAATTATACCCATTTTAAAAATGAAAAATTTGATGTTTTATATGAAAAAGCAATAGCTACGATAGATAATAGTAAGCGTTATAAACTGTATAAAAAAATGGATTCCATTATTATATCTGAAGCGCCAATTGTTCCGTTGTATTACGACGAAGTAACCGTTTTTAGTCAAAAAAATATAAAAAATTTTAAGATTAATCCTATTAATTTACTTAACTTGAAACGAGTTAGGAAAACCATAAAATAATAATAAAAAAGTGTCTGTAATAAGTCGAAGAAATACCATTTTAAAAAATAAAAAGCT
>CAYOWM010000364.1:0-2085 GCA_964407635.1 uncultured Flavobacteriaceae bacterium | reverse complement strand
ACGGAAATTCATTAAGACCTGCACCGTAAGGATGTAAAAAAATGATGATAAAAGTAACAAATATACCTAGCAATAAAGCAATTAAAAATTGGTTTCTAACATTTTGTGTATATGCTCTTTTTTTATTTAAAAACATTTAGTTAATTTCTATATATTTGTGTTTCAAAATTAGTATTACGATTTTATATCCGCAGTTTCGCCAAAGAGATATTGTGGAACATAAAACTGTTGTAAAGTTAGATTAAATTTTTTATTAGTACAAATAAACAAACTATTTTTCATAATTAATCACGAATTTTTTTATCCCACAAAATTCATCACTATATTATTATTTTTAGTTAAAACGCAATAAATCAAACTATTAAAATACGTATTATACAATTTAATAACATCCAAATTTGAGGGAGTTTGAAAGTATCTTTATTCATCTGCTACATTTCAAAACCCTTGAAATACTAAGGTATTCCTACGGATTTTAAAATTTCACATCTAAACAAAGCTAATTCCATGAATTTTTGCGGTTATATCAATGCATCCAATAAAATACTAACAGGATGCTTTGTTTTTCGGCTTGTTCCATCAAAAATTTGATGTCTGCAACTAGTTCCTGAAACGGATATTTCGGTATCTTTTGTACAATTTCTAATTTTAGTAAAAACCGAATTCTCGCCAATTTGCATACTAATATCATAATGCTCTACTTCATAACCAAACGAACCTGCCATTCCGCAACAACCTGTATTTAAAATAGTTACTTTGTAATTTGGAATAATATTTAACATATTAAAAGTTGCTTCTGAACTTGATAAGGATTTTTGATGGCAATGTGTATGAATTTTTATTTGTTTTTTTTGATTGGTAAATAAATTGGATTTAATATTTTTTTGCAAAATTTCCGAAGCGATAAATTCCTCAATGGTAAAGGTATATTTTGCTATTTTTTGTGCAGCGAGTTTATTATCTGCTAATCGCAAATATTCATCTCTGAAAGTTAAAATTGCCGAAGGCTCTATACCAACTAAAACCGAATCTTTATGTATTATATCCTTAAATATCTCCATATTTTTATTTGCTAAAACCTTAGCTTCATCTAAAAAACCTTTTGAAATTTGCGCTCTACCGCTTTCGGCATGTGCAATTATGGCAACTTCATAACCTAATTTGGTTAATAAATCATAGGTATCTAAACCTATTTCTACATCGTAATTATTCGTAAATTCATCGATAAATAAATAGACTTTTTTTAGTTTTTCATTAAAAGAGCTACTTTTTTTATTTTTTAATATATTAAAAAGTGTCTTTTTACTAATCTTTGGAAGGTTTCGTTTGGTAGCAATTCCAAGTATTTTTTTAGTGAAATAAAAATTACTAATAAAATTAAAAGCATTTGGCAAAACTCTTGCAAATGGCATAAATATACTAGTATTTGCAAATAATTTTGTGCGTAAACTTGGTTTATTTTCTTTTTGATATTGGTATAAAAATTCCGATTTTAATATCGAAACATCTACATTACTCGGACATTCACTAGCACAAGCTTTACAACTAATACACAAATCAAAAACAGCTTTTAATTCCTTACTATTAAACGGATTTTTAGCATCTGAATTGGTTAAAATTTCTCGTAAAGTATTTGCTCTTGCACGTGTTGTATCTTTTTCGTTTTTAGTAGCACGATAACTCGGACACATCACTCCTCCACTACTTTGCGGTTTGCGGCAATCACCAGTACCATTGCATTTTTCTGCAAGTCGTAAAATACCTTTATTATCTGAAAAATTGTATTTCGTTTGAATGTTTGGCTCAATTCTATCGGATTTATACCGTAAATTATCATCCATTTTTTGTTCGAAAATTATTTTTCCTTTGTTAAAAATAGTATTTGCATCAAAAGTTTGTTTTATTTCCTTTAAAAGGGAATAATTTTTACTTCCAATCATAGGTTCAATAAATTCTGCACGTACAATGCCATCACCATGTTCTCCACTAAACGAGCCTTGGTATTTTTTTACCAACTTTGCTGTTTTACTGGTAATTTCTCTAAAAAGAGCAACATCTTTTTTCTTTTTTAAATTTAAAATCGGA
>CAYOWM010000363.1:0-2092 GCA_964407635.1 uncultured Flavobacteriaceae bacterium | reverse complement strand
ATAATGATAATCTTTTCGATTATTTGGACCGCCAACTACCATAACTATATAATCGGCATTTTTCCAAACTACCTTATTTGCAACTGGTGGTTTTAACAAATGACGGTTATCTGCAATCCATTTTTTAAAATTTATTGGTTTGTGTATCATTTTTTTTAGTTTTTCCAAAATTAAGAATTTTTATTTAAAAAACACCTTTCCGTTTATTAATTAACCTTTATATTTGCATTTCAAAAAAATAAGAATAATATAATGGCAACAAACAGAACATTTACCATGTTAAAACCAGACTCTTTAGAAAAAGGATATACTGGTGCAATTTTAGAAAAAATTAATGCTGCAGGATTTAGAATTGTAGCAATGAAAATGACACATATGACAAAAAGAGATGCTGAAGCATTTTACGCTGTACATAGTGAAAGACCATTTTTTGGAGAATTAGTCGAATATATGACTAGAGGTCCTATTGTAGCAGCAATTTTAGAAAAAGACAATGCTGTTGAGGACTTTAGAGTATTAATTGGTGCTACAAACCCAGAGGAAGCAGCAGATGGAACTATCCGTAAATTATATGCAGCATCTATTGGTGAAAATGCAGTTCACGGTTCGGATTCAGATGAAAATGCAGCTATTGAAGGTGCTTTTCATTTTTCTGGTAGAGAAATGTTTTAATATTTTTTAAGACAAAACATTTATTTTATCTACAGTGGATAAAATTTCTTAAAAATCAAAAATACGACGAGAAATCTCTTTTTTAGATTTCTCGTTGTTCTTTACAAATAATTTTAAAGATGTAATCATGGCTAAAACTAAAAAAGAAATGTCCTTTTTAGATCACTTAGAGGAGTTGCGATGGCTTTTAATTCGCTCTACTTTAGCTATTTTTTTCTTTGGCATATTTGCTTTCGTAAAAATTAATTACATTTTTGACAACTGGTTATTAGTTTTTAAAAATCCTGATTTTATAACCTATCGTTTTTTATGCAACCTTTCACAATCTTTCGGAACAGACGGATTATGCATTGAAAGTATAGAATTTAACATCCAAAGTTTAAAAATGGCAGAACAATTTTCTGCTCATTTATGGACTGCCCTAACCTTTGGTTTCATCTTAGCTTTTCCGTATATTTTATGGGAGATTTGGAAATTCATTAAACCTGCTCTTTATGATAATGAACGAAAATATGCAGCAGCTTTTATACTTATCTCCTCCTTTTTATTTTTTATAGGAATTCTTTTTGGTTATTTTGTTATTGCACCATTATCGGTTAATTTTTTAGGAAATTATTCGGTAAGTGATACGGTAGAACGAAATTTTAAACTAGCATCATACATCGCAATTATCAAGACTTCGGTATTATCGAGTGGTTTAATTTTTGAAATGCCAATAATTATCTATTTCTTAGCAAAAATGGGATTGGTAACACCTGAATTCCTTAAAAAAAACCGAAAATACACCTTTATAATTGTCTTAATACTTGCTGCAATAATAACACCTCCAGACGTTTTAAGTCAAATAATTGTAACCATACCAATGATGGTTTTATATGAAGTAGGAATTCTTATTTCAAAAATTATTGTTAAAAAAGAGCAACAAGCACTCTCAAAACAGTAATTTATAGTACTTTTAACAATCGGTAATTTAAAAAAATTTAATTCGACTAACTAATACAAACCTGTTAATGAAATTAAGAGCAGAAAATATTGTAAAAATTTACGGAAAACGTAAAGTTGTAAAAGGAATTTCGGTAGAAGTAAAACAAGGAGAAATCATTGGTTTACTAGGTCCAAATGGTGCTGGAAAAACAACTTCATTTTATATGATTGTTGGTATGGTAAAACCAAATGAAGGGGCAATTTATCTAGACGATACCGAAATAACCAACGATTCTATGTACAAACGAGCTCAAAAAGGAGTTGGTTATTTAGCACAAGAAGCCTCTATTTTTAGAAAATTATCGGTTGAGGATAATATTATGGCTATTCTACAATTTACAAACCTTTCTAAAAAAGAACAAAAACTAAAATTAGAATCACTAATTGACGAGTTTAGCCTTGGTCACGTACGCAAAAACCGAGGTGATTTACTATC
>CAYOWM010000362.1:0-2094 GCA_964407635.1 uncultured Flavobacteriaceae bacterium | reverse complement strand
GTCAAAAAAAGATCCATTTACAAAATCAACCGTAACTAAAAAAGAACTAGAAAAACACAATTTAGGACAAGATATTCCGCAATTACTAGAACAATTACCAAATGTAGTTACCACAAGCGATACAGGTATTGGTATCGGATATACAGGTATTCGTGTGCGTGGTTCGGATGCAACTCGTGTAAATGTAACCCTAAACGGCATTCCGTTTAACGATAGCGAAAGCCAAGGTACGTATTGGGTAGATTTACCAGATTTTGTTAGTTCCGTTTCTAGTATTCAATTACAAAGAGGTGTAGGAACTTCTACAAATGGTGCTGGAGCTTTTGGAGCAAGTTTAAGTTTAGAAACCAACAAAATAAACGAAAAAAGCTATATAGAAACCAATCACTCGTATGGCTCCTTCCAAACCGAAAAACATAATTTAATACTTAATTCAGGTACGTTAAAAAAACGCTTTAATATTCATGCAAGAGTCTCAAACATAAAATCCGATGGTTATATAGATAGAGCAACTTCCGATTTAAATTCAAGTTATATTGAAGCAAATTATTTTACCGAAAAAACCAATATCAAAGCACTTTTCTTTAACGGAAAAGAAATAACCTATCAATCATGGTATGGAATTGATGCAGAAACGTTACAAAATAACAGAACCTTTAATCCTGCAGGAGCAATTTACGATACTAACGGAAATATTTTAAAATTTTACGACAATCAAGTAGATAACTACAAACAAGATCACTATCAATTACATTTTAACCACAAAATAAACGAATATTTTACAACAAATATTGCAGTACACTACACCTATGGTCGTGGATTTTACGAGCAATACAAACAAAACGAGGATTTTTCAGATTACAACTTCTCTCCTATCGTAGTAAACGGAACAACAATAGAACAAACCGATTTAGTTCGACAAAAGTGGTTGCAAAACGATTTTTATGGTACAACATTTTCGGCAAAATACAGAAAAAATACCATCAAATTTATTTTCGGAGGAGCATATAACACCTACAATGGCGATCATTTCGGAAAAGTAATTTGGACTGCCTATGACAATATTAATTTAAGTGCTAAATTTTATGATAATACTGGCTCAAAATCCGATTTTAATCTATTTTCCAAAGTAAGTAAAGAATTAAATAAAAAATGGTTGCTTTTTGCAGATTTACAATATCGAACTGTAAATTACACCATAAAAGGAATAGACGAAGGTGCAACAGAACTAAGCATAAAAGACCAACTAAATTTCTTCAATCCAAAAACAGGAATAACCTATACAGCAAACAAAAAAAATACTTTTTATCTGTCCTATGCTAGAGCAAACAAAGAGCCTAAACGAGCAGATTACCTAGATGGCGAAAAACCAAAACCAGAACAATTAAACGATTTTGAACTAGGATGGCAACACCAAACTAAAAAAACACATCTAAACACCAATCTGTATTATATGCAATATAAAGACCAATTGGTTTTAACAGGAAAACGAAACGATGTAGGTACTCCTATTGCAAAAAATATAGGAAAAAGCTATCGAATAGGTTTGGAATTAGACGCTACTATTAAACTAGGAAATCAATTTATTTGGCAACCAAATTTTGCTATAAGTCAAAATAAAAATGTAGCAAAATTCGAATCCATTAATGGAATTATAGAAAATTTAGGAAATACCGATTTGTCCTATTCACCAAATTTTATCGCAGGAAATACCTTAAATTTTTCACCAAATAAAAAAATAAACCTTGCCTTAGTTTCAAAATATGTAAGCTCTCAATACATGAGCAATATAGAGCATGAACAATCTAAATTAAAAGGATACACTACCACAAACTTAAATATACAATACTACATACAACCAAAAAAATTCGTTAAAGAAATAGTCTTAACAGCTCTTTTTAACAATATTTATAATTCAAAATATGTTTCAAACGGTTATTTTTACAGTTATGATGATACTTGGAGTAATCCAAACCAAACAACAACTATTTACGGAAGCGGTTACTATCCACAAGCAACATTTAATTTTTTAACAGGAATTAAAGTAAAATTTTAACACCTAATTTAGGTTTAATCCTCACAACAAATTTATAT